>JALNVY010000001.1 GCA_023231165.1 Syntrophales bacterium
GATTGTCTTGACCATTATGGCTCCTTTCCTTGTTTGCTGAAATCTCCGAGATTTTTCATGAGATCATCTACCATTTGTTCTCTTTCCCGGACATCGTGCTCGTCTTCCTCCATCTCTCCCTGGTCATCTACCTGTGATTTTTTTATTTCCAGGCTGTTTTCATCATAGAAGCGATACTTGCCGACAAGCTTGCCGTTGCGGTAGCTGGCCTGCTCTCTGATCCTGCCGTTCTTGTAATAGGCGAGGTATTCCCCCTCCCGCTTATCGTTTTTAAAACTTCCCTTTTCCCTGATTTTCCCGTTTTTGTAGTAGGAGATATAATCGCCCTCAAAAAGGCCATTGTGGAAGTTTTCTACGTCTTTGATCTGCCCGTCTCGATAATACAGCAGGTATTTGCCTTGGAGCTTTCCGGCTTCATTGTAGTATTCCTCTTCCCGGATTTGCCCATTGTCGTAATAGCAGACATACTTGCCGACGAGATGGTTATCCTTGAAGGTTCCCTGTTCACGAAGCTGTCCTCCCTGATAGTGGGACGCCGCTTCCCCGTTTTTTACGCCCCTGTCGAATTGCATGCGGACCATGACCTGGCCGTTGCCGAAATAAGAGATATACTCCCCTTCCGGCTTCCCGTTGATGGTAAAGCGCCGTTCAATGACCTGTTCCTTGTCATTATGATATATTTCCTCTTTAAGATTTCCCTTCAGGGGCATGTGTTCGGTCCTTTCCTCACCAGCATATAGGTGAATGGGGAACTTGTGTCAATGCAGATTGTATGTTTTGTCTTCTTTCAACTATGATTCCTCAACATGAGCTCTGCTGGATGGGGATTGAGATAGATTTGCCCCTGCAGGTATGGTTCATCAAATTTCTGGACATAATGGGCCAGCATGGTCACCGGCACTACCAGGGGCAGGGCGCCCCGGTAGTATCTCTCGATGATGTCGAGGAGTTCCTCTTTCTCATCCTTCGTAAGCTGCTTCTTGAAATACCCCAGCATGTGCATGAGTACATTAGTCTGTTTCTTTGGGGTTGCGATGAGTTTCAACCCCTCCATCAGGAGCTGATGGTATTCGGATGTTGCCTGGGAGAGAGGCATTTTCTCGCGATTGGCGATGATACGGCCCAACATGGTCAGGTGTATCGGACTGTGAGACATCATGAGCAGTTTGTAATTGCGGTGGAAAATTTCGAGGTCCTTAAATTTAAACGCCTTCTGCATCATGACCTGCCAGTGATGGGAGACAAAAACCCTTTCGATGAAATTTTCCCGCAGTACGGGATCGTGAATCCGGCCGTCATCCTCGACGGGCATAAAAGGGAAACGCGCCATGAACGCCCCGGCAAAAATACCCGTTCCCCGGCGGGAAGGAACTCCCGCATCGCCATATACCTTGACGGCCGTCATTCCGGAACTCGGGGATTTGCTCTTGAAGATGAAGCCGCAAAGTGATTCTTTTGCAAGGGAAAGGAATTTATTTTCTGCCCAGGCCCGCATTCCGGCGGTATGATCGATTCCCGATCTTATCGTCACGAGGCGGGGCGCGGTGGGATCGCCGATCAGACGCATGGCCTCCCGGGGCACAGGCAGCCCATACTCGACCTCGGGACAGACCGGGATCCACTCAAAATAACGGCCCAGAGTCTGCGTAAGATAACGGTCCCGTTGATGCCCTCCGTCGTAGCGGACATTCTCCCCCAAAAGGCAGGCGCTGACTCCTATCTTGATCTTTTCCATCGTGGGTGTCCATTCTTCATTAGTTAAAATTTGACAACCGCGCAAAAAGTCTCACACACCGTCACCCCGACCCCGTATCGTGGCTACGTGTTTACTCCACAGCCTTTTTTACTGGACTATTATCATCAATAACGTGATTCTATAACACTGTAAAACAGCAGTGCCAAGGATTTTCTGGTACGTATTTGTTAAGCCCGTTTGACAAATCAATAATTTTCCCATAGCCTGCCCGTATGAATTTTATGGCGATCTTTTCATTTGACCTTTTTCGTCATGCTGCGTTAATGATAGAAAAACTTTGGGGAATGGATTCCATTTTTCTACGGCTATGCAAAGCTCTAATGTTATCAATATTTACGGGAGGTGAAAGATGTTTGGATCAAGTATCTTATCCTGGGAACTGCCCTGGAATCGCAAAACCGTCAGCGCAATGCTGCTGCTGGTGTTCCTGCCCAACGTCCTCAGTATAGTTAATCTGACCATCCCCGGGGGATTAAAGATTCATACCTTCCAAGCGGCTATCTTTCTTGCCGCATCGCTGTTGGGACCCCTGGGAGGACTGCTGTCCGGAGTGATTGGATCGCTCTTCTCAGCCTTGACCTTGTCGAATCCCTACCTCATGATCGGCAACGGTATCCTCGGGTTCTTTGCCGGTTGGTTTCTCCGGCGCGGCATCCGCCCCCTCTTTGCCGTCTGGATAGCCTTTTGCTTACAGTTGCTTTGGTTGATCCCGGCTGATTATTATCTTGCCGGCCTTTCCCAATCCTTTATCCAAAACCTGGTGCTGATTTTATTCTTGTCTAATACCCTCTGGGCAGTTGTCGCCGCCAGGCTGAGCGAGCCCCTGAAGAGGTGGATTGCGTGACAATTCCTTGTTTTCATGACTATTCTCTGGCCATGTTCTGCGGAGGGAGAAGGGTTTTCACGTCTAGTGAGCCGGGACTAAAGCCTCTGGTGGAGTGGTTGGAGATCTACAGAAGCAAGTATCGGGGCTGTTTACTCCACGACAAGGTAGTGGGATTGGCGGCGGCGAAGCTGATTGTCTATTCGGGGCTTATTTCCGAAGTGGTCACGAGGGTTTCCTCCGTACCGGCCAAATCATTTCTCATCGATCATGGAGTTCCTGCCAGTACGGATCTGATCGTGAATAACATCATGACCAGAGACGGCACGACGATTTGTCCGGGGGAGGTGATTGCCCTGGAAACTGATAACCGGGACGAATTTCTCATTAGAATCCGCCGGATGGTCAAGGTAAACATGGACGATTTTGATAATTGCCGCGGCCAGTGCGGTTATACTCCTTGGTGCCGCGAGTGCAAAGGATCAAGGGGACTTGCAACAGAATTATTATTATCGGAGTAAGGAGGTAACAACCATGGCCTTTTCCCGCGACCAAGCCTTATCACTGCTGCATGAGTACATCAAAAACGACAAGATGCTGGCCCATTCCTACGCATCCGAAACCGTCATGAGGGCACTGGCCCGCCGCCTCGGTCAGGACGAGGAAAAGTGGGGACTTGCCGGTCTCCTTCATGATCTGGATATTGAACAGGTGGGCGGCGATCTGACCGTACATGGCCTTGCCGCAGTAAAGATTCTGATGGAAAAAAGGATCGATCCGGAGATCATCGACGCCATTGCCATGCACAATGAAATGGCTGCGAAAAAGACTCGGGAGACCGTTTTTCAGCATGCCCTCGCGGCAGGGGAGACGGTAACCGGCCTGATCATGGCGACGGCGCTGGTTTATCCCGATAGAAAGCTCGCCAGCGTCAAGGTCAAATCTGTGACCAAGCGGATGAAGGAGAAGGCTTTTGCCGCCTCGGTAAACCGGGACGATATCCGGGAATGTGAACAGATCGGGATTCCTCTTGATGAATTCGTACAGATCTCCCTGACGGCGATGCAGGAGCAGAGCGGGCAATTGGGCATGTAAAACGTCAGCTTAAAATGCTAAAAGCCCCATTCCGTCATTCCCGCAACAACATTGGGCGGGAATCCGGTTTTGACTACTTGAAAAAACATCTCCCCGGTATAGGCGTTCGAGGATGACAAATAGTTTTATGCTAACTCCGATTTCAATTTCCTATTGAGGATTGATTAAGTGGAAAAACAAGGGGAAACAGCGAGAAATCGCGAACCGTCACCGGAGGTCAATGAACTCCTTGCCCTGATCCGGACCCTCCGTTCTCCCGAGGGATGTCCCTGGGACCGCATTCAGAAAGAGAAAGACCTCCGACGCTACCTTCTGAGCGAAGCCTATGAAGTGATCGATGCCATCGCGGAAGGTTCGCCGGCAGACCTCCAGGAGGAGCTGGGGGATCTGCTCTTTCAGATTCTGTTCCTTGTCGCTCTGGCGGAGGAACAGGGGCATTTCAACCTTGCCGGGGTGGTCCGGGGGATATCGGGAAAAATGATTCGCCGCCACCCCCATGTCTTTGCCGACACGTCGGTCCGGGATGTTTCCGAGGTGAAGGCCAACTGGGAGAAGATCAAGGCGACCCAGGAGCACAAGGACAAGCATGCGAGTCCGCTTTTTGATGGTATATCCCGTTCCCTGCCAGCCCTCTCAAGGGCCCAGGACATAACTGCGCGGGCCGCAAGGGTAGGATTTGACTGGGAAAGAACAGATCAGGTTATCGAAAAGATCGAAGAAGAACTTCAGGAACTCAAAGAAGCTATTCGGATGAAAGATCAGGACAGCATGGAGGAAGAGATCGGGGATCTCCTTTTTTCCGTGGTTAACCTTTCCCGATTTGCCAATGTTCAGGCAGAAGAAGCCCTGCGCCGGACAACGGGTAAATTCCTGAGACGGTTCCAATATATCGAGAGACGGTTGCAGGAAGAAGGCGTCAGCTTGGAAGAGGCTACCCTTGCCGCCATGGATCGCCTCTGGGAAGAGGCGAAAGGTTGAATATTTAACTAACATCGCCGCACCGATTGACGAATTATCGCAAATATGCAAAACTCCAATCGATAATCAAGAAGATGGAGGCCCTCAAGATGAAGTATACTTTTCCTGCCTTATTGCTTTTTATCTGCATTTCCTCTTCCCTTTACGCCGCCCAATCCACCATTGTGGATGTCGATGGCAATGCCTGCATGGGAGACGACAAATCGAGAAAGCAGACGGAACAGGCGGCGATGGCTGACGCCAAGCGGAATGCGGCGGAGAGGGCCGTGACCTATCTAAGAAGCGAAACGCAGGTGAAGGATTTCGCTGTTGAAAAGGATCTTATCGCTGCCTATTCCAATGCCGCGGTGAAGGTCATTCAAGAGCTGGAAAAATCCTGGTACAAGGATGCCGTCACCGGTGAATGCTACCGGATGAAGATCAAGGCGGAGGTTGTCCCCGATGAAAAAGCCATGAATAAGGCCGCCCAGGTAAAGGACTTTACTGACGATCCGGCGGCGCCGCTGAAGGTGAAATTATGGACTGATAAGCAGGAATATAAACAGGGTGACAAGATAAAAATTTACCTCAAAGGCAACAAACCCTTCCATGCCCGTATTCTGTACAAGGATACTGCCGGTAATCTCCTTCAACTCTTACCTAATCCTTATCGCAGCGAAACTTATTTCAACGGTGGTATCATATATGAGATCCCATCGGGAAACGACCGTTTTGATCTTGAGGTCTCTCCACCCTTTGGTCAGGAAAGTATCTCGATATACACCAGTACGGCGCCGTTAGGGGATATTAACCTTGCGGCCCAGGGAGATGTATATCGGGTGATGACAAAATCGACGGATGTGTCCCGGATGACCAGGGGAGTGAAGGTTCAGGAAAAATCAGATGGCAGGAAGGATTTGCCCTCCGAGTTTTCCGAGGAGGTCTTGTCGATCAAAACCGGGCAGTAGCAATAATAACAAATTTTACTTGCGGGGAAAAATCAGGCGATTTATCCACGTAACATCAATAAGGAGCAGCAACATGACTGAAGAAAAAGCGGGAACTGGAACGACGGCGACTGTCGGAGGCGAGGCCTCTTTACCTGAGGATGATTTTGGAGCGATGTTTGAAAAAGATAACAAAATGCCGGTAAGGCTGAAGCCCGGCCAGAAAATAAAGGCGACCGTAATAAGTATTTCCAAAGACATGGTGTACGTTGACCTGGACGAAAAGAGCGAAGGCGTCATAGAACTGGCCGAGTTTAAGGGTGCCGACGGGACCTGCGCGGTGCATGAAGGCGACGAGATAGAGGCCTACTTTCTCCATGTCCGTGACGGCGCAAAGAGACTCACAACCCTTAGGCACGGGTATTCGACTCTGGATATGGCCGAGATCCGCGAAGCCCATCATGCGAACCTGCCGGTTTCCGGAAAGGTTAAATCTGCCGTGAAGGGTGGATTTGAGGTGATGGTAGGCGGCGTCAGATGCTTTTGCCCATTTTCTCAAATTGATCTGAAGCGAGACAAGGACAACGAGTCTTACGTCGGCCAGACCTTCCCTTTCAAAGTAGTTGAATTTGAGGAAGAAAACCAGAACGTCGTCCTTTCGCGCCGTGTCCTCTTTGAAGAAGAAAGGCGAGCGCAGGCCGACCACATTAAAGAAACCCTTACCGTGGGGACGGATTTGACAGGCACGGTTCGTTCGCTGGCTAATTTCGGCGCCTTCATAGATATCGGGGGAGTGGATGGTTTGATACCTCTAAGCGAGATGGCCTGGGACAGGACGGAGAAGCCCGAGAATATCCTGTCTCCCGGTCAGGAGATCACGGTAAGGGTTATCGGTCTTGATTGGGAGAAGGGTCGCCTGACCCTGAGCCTTAAGGCCCTGCAAGCCGATCCCTGGGAGAGCGTGGCTGCGGCGTACCCGTCAGGCAGCAGGGTAAAAGGTCCTGTCGTCAGGCTTACCACCTTTGGCGCCTTCGTCAATCTGGCGCCGGGGATAGACGGATTGATCCACATCTCCAACCTTGGGGCGGGAAAGCGCATTAATCACCCCAAAGACGTGGTCGAGGTAGGTCAATTGGTAGAACCGTATGTGCTTGCCATTGATCCGGTAAAGCGCAAGATTTCCCTGTCACTTGAAACCCCGTCGGAGGAAGAGGAGTTTTATATCCCCGAGTCGGGAGAAGCCGTGGAGAGTACTTCCGGTGGCTTTGGCAATTTTGGGGAGCTGATCCATAAGCGCCTCCAGAATAAGAAAAAAAAGGAGGCGATACCATCTCGGTAAAGGGGGAACATTTTTCTATATTTATCACGGGAAACAGGTTAATACTTGAGACAAGATAAAACGATCCGATTGGGCAATATGTCAAACTAACATTCCCGCCGCTTGCGAACGATCATTTTATCAAAAGCGACTCGCAGCATAAAATATTTGATGTCCAGTATTGAAGAAAGAAATCAGCCCATCTATATGATGGCTTTTCGACTTAATCTCTGATACATAGGAAAGTAATATTCATCTGCCCGACAGGGAGGAGAAAATTCTGCATAGTCTATTAGCTGTCGGAGAAAAAAGGGGATCAAAGTGGGAGGGAAAACATGGGATCAAAGCAGAAGCAGGCGCAAATCGGACAAAAGGAATCTTTCGAACGAAAGCTGAAAAATCGACTGACTCTCCTGTCGGAAGAAGGGATCGAATCTCGAAAGATTGATAAAGATGTGCTTGTAAAAAAATTGCGGGCAAATGTTGAGGCCATAAACACCAGGCTGAAGGCGATTGATGCCAACGAAAAGAAGAATGAAGAACTGGTAAGGATGAAGCTGGAAAAGGCAGAAGCCCCCCGTAAAGAGCCGGAAGGAATTAAAGAGAAGAAGGTAAAGGAAGCCCCTGTGGAGGTTAAGGAAAAAAAGAAAAAGAAATAATAGATCTTGGCAATTATAGAAAAGTAGCAAGAACCATGGCTAATGATTAAAAGAAAAGCAAGGTTTTCAAGACCTTGTAATGGATAGCCGCGATGTGTTCGCAGATGGTGATGTGCTGTAGGTTTGCAACGCTGTCATAGACATCGGTACAACTGGTATTTACACAGATCATCCTTACTGATAACAAATACAAAGCAAAAGATCAGATTTACTGAGAGCTTATTGAATCCTGGTCGCAGACATTGATATTATTTCCAAAATACAAATGCAGAAGCTATTTTTTTGATACTTCTGCCTCATAGAAGCAAATACTTATCAATCGAGACTATTATGACAGACAATTGGGTGAAGCAAAAGGCTCTGGAAATACTTGTAATTATGAACACTGCCATTATCAATTTGCGACTCTATCCCCCGACGAGCGCCATGATCATTAACACAATCGATCGACTCAACCAAGCCCTTCAGATGGTGTTTGAAAGAGAATCTTATTTGATTATTTCAGAAGCGGAAAAAAATCTTCTGATCGGAGACGAACCGCTGAGCCAGAAGGATCTGGAAAGACCTCAAATTGCCGCATTTATCGAATTGCTGCTAAACTTCGGAGTAAAAAGTGTCACTTTCAATAACGGTCTGACCAGGGCAGACCTATCCTCCTTCTTGGAGATCATGGGGGAAAAGCCGGTAACGATTAAGCAAGCAGGGGGCTTGCCAGTTGTAATGGCGCAGAAGAATGTGTCGCATATTCTTTTAGATCATAAAATCTACATTGCAACGGATAGTAAACATCAGTTCCTTGCCCGCCTCGAGATCAAAGATGATGATATTATTCAATACCTTATCGGCGGTGCTGATTCGGGGTTAGACCTGGATGTTCAGCAAGTCAAGGAATTGGCACAGAATGCAGACTGGTTAGAGCAAGTCTTCAAGAACGGCATGAGTCAGCTCATTAATAATAAAGATTTATTACCAAATATTCAGTTGTCGGAGAACATGGTACGGATGCTGGGTATTCTTGACAAGATTGTTGACAAAATGGACCAAGATAAGTTCGCCCACCTCATTGCGAAATCCATTGCCGATCTGGATGCGGATATGATTGGACTCGTGTTAACACAGGGCATCGACCAGTTATTTAACGGGAAATTGTTCCAGGAAATCATAAATGAAATAGATGGTGCGAAATTTGAGCAAGTGTTAGAAATAATTGGGGTAATGGAAAGTGGTAAATCCCTGACAGCCATGAATTCGACAATTACTGCCCCCCCAGGTTTCATTAGTGCCTATCAGCGGTTGATGAGTTCAGATAAGGGCGTAGAGCTAAAGCAAAGAAGCGAAGAAGAAAAAACCAGAGAAAAAGATGAAAAGGGAGAAAAAATTCGTGCCCTAAAGCAGGAAATCGAACCCATCCTCAGAGGCCATGAAGAAAGCTTTATGAATCCCTCTTTGATGGCTTCCATTGCCGGTTTTGTCGAGAACCTGACTGATCATGAAGAATTTGAAACGGCTGATGCCCTTATTGACCGTCTCGCGGAAGCCCTGATGAGTGACAAACAGGGTGTGCGCGATCATGCGGCTGCAACATTGGTTAAGGTTATCGACAATCTTCCGGAAAAGCGGCAAAAAGAGGTCGTCTGTGAGCTGTCAGAGACGCTTACGAAATGGATCAATCGGGAAACATCAATTACTATGGCCTATAAAAAGATCTGTTCCCGATTAAAAGACCAGATAGCCGCTTTTATTGGTGAGAAGCACTATGCTGAATGTTTGCCGTTGCTGAATATCTTTCATCTTATCGATTATGGTATGTTGGACAAGAATGAGACGGCCCAAAAGATCGCTTCGGATATCATAATGGAATTATCTCCCCCCGAACGATTGGATATGCTCTTTGAATCTTACGCAACTGTTAGAGAGAAAGAACAGAAAGATCTCGGACGCGTGTTATCGAGGTTGGGATATGCCTCTTTGGGTCGGTTAATGGACATATTGCGGGATCATCCTGACAGTGATGAGCGCGTTAAGATTTTACATCTCTTGATAGAAGTTGGTCAGCCAGCCCTACCCTTCATCAGAAACGAAGCCCTTCGTGACCATCCCTGGTTTTTTCACCGAAACTTGGCCTATTTACTGGGGCATATCAAGGGCCCGACTACCATCGAAGCTTTACAGACGATGCTAATGCATAAACATGACAAGGTTCGGCAGGAAGCCTTGAATAGTCTTTATCGAGTGGGGGAAAGTGAAAAAGGGCCGGTTCTCCTGTCGATTTTACCGGCGGTTGACGATGCCTTTAAAATAAGCATCATCGAGATGTTGGGCAAAATTAAATATAAAAAGGCAACACCGGTCCTCGTGGAGATAATGAAAGTGCGTCCGTTTATCGTATCTTTGGCAAGAATTGATCTGGAAGAGATGATCTGTGTTTCTTTAGGAAGAATAGGTGCGCCGGAAGCAGTTTCTCTTTTAACCGAGATCAGTAACCCCAAGTTTTTTAGCATTACGACATATCACAAAAAAGTTAAGAATGCTGCCGCCAGAGCGTTAGCGGCTATCAAGCCATAGACTTTTACGTGCGCCCCTTCTTACATGACCTTTCTATGAGAGTTTGCTACCGTGTGTTCTCAAATATTTCAATCAGCATTCAGCATCTGATGGCCCATTAGCTAACTTTCCTTTTGACAGATCATAGAATATCCAGTAGGTTTCAAAAAATTTTATTACTCAACAAATACTATATATTATTGTTATTGTTTCCAGTTTACACCGTTTATCATGACAGAGGAGCATCAGATGCACGATCCATCCAAAACAAATCAAGAACTGATCGAAGAGAATGCCTTGTTAAAACAGAGAATCAAGGAACTGGAACTCTCTGAATTAGCTCTTAAGCGGGCCGAGGAAGAACTGAGACAAAGTGAGGAAAGATACCGGACCATTCTGGATGAGATCGAAGACGGTTATCAGGAGGTGGATCTTGAGGGAAACTTCACATTTCACAATGAATCCTTCTGCAAGATCTTCGGGTACAGTAAAAATGAGCTGCTGGGCTCAAACTTCCGGCGCTACGCCGCAGATGAAGATATTGCCGATAAGGTCTATCGAGCCTATCATCAGATGTACAAGACTGGGACTCCCCTCAAAAGATTTGAATGGGATATTGTCACCAAGGACGGCGTCAGAAGATCGATAGAATTTTCCGCCTCTCTGCTGAGGGATGAGGGAGGACATCGCCGGGGATTCCGTGGCATCGTCCGCGACATCACAGATAGAAAACTCGTGGAAGATCAATACCGGATGATGGCGAACAGTGCCCAGACGGGGGTGTATATCGTGCAGGACGGCAGACTCTGCTTTGTGAATCCACACATCCTGAACTACTCCGGCTATTCTAAGGAAGAGCTGATCGGTGAACGGGTCCTTCACTTTGTCCACCCTGAAGATTGGGATATGATTAGGGAAAAGGCTAGAAAGATGCTGACGGGAGAGCTGATAACCCCCTATGAATACCGGATGGTGGATAAGAGCAACCAAATAAAATGGCTCATGGAAACGGTGACGCCCATCTCCTATAAGGGGAGGTCGGCAGTTTTGGGCAACACAATGGACACCACCGACCGCAAGCAGGCTGAAAAAAAACTGCAAGATGCCCTTTACAGTCTCAGGAAGGCGTTTGGGGCGACTGTTCAGGTCATGGTGTCCGCTGTGGAGATAAGAGATCCCTATACGGCCGGTCACCAGACTCGGTCGGCAGATCTTGCCCGCGCTATTGCCACGGAGATGGGACTTTCCCAAGAGAGAATTGACGGCATCCGCATGGCAGGTAACATTCATGACATCGGGAAGCTGTCAGTCCCAGCGGAAATATTGTCAAAACCAATAAAACTGACGGAACTCGAGTTTTCCCTGATAAAAGAACATGCCAACAAAGGATTCGAGATGCTGAAGGATGTGGAATCGCCCTGGCCCCTAGCTGAGATCGTCTATCAGCACCATGAGCGGATGGATGGTTCCGGCTATCCAAGAAATTTGAAGGGGGGTGATATCCTCATGGAGGCCCGTATCCTTGCCGTGGCGGATGTGGTGGAATCCATGGCTTCCCATCGTCCATACCGTCCCTCCTTAGGATTAAATGCGGCACTGGCAGAGATCGAAAACAATAGAGGGACACTTTATGATGCAGATGCAGTGAATTGCTGCCTGAAATTGTTCCGGGAAAAAGGTTTTCAACTTGACGGGACCTGATTATAGATGGCAAATTCCGATGTATCTTTACCTGTCTGATGGATCTTGCGCATGAATAAAAGCCGTATTGTTTATTCGTTACCGATAATTCTTTTGCTGATTGTTACTGTTGCCGGCTGGTTTGCCACAGACTATCTTGGTAATAAAGCCCGGCAGGAAGTCATCGGAGAAAGCCGAGCTTCAGTATTAACCGTTTCCACCCATGTATCCTCTACATTTAAAAACCTTGAAGGGGCCGTTAAATCCCTGGCCGGCTCTCCCTGGATCGCCCCCGCACTGATGTCTAAAAGAGACCGGGAAATAGAACATGCCAATAGCGTGTTAGACAGATACAATTCCGCCTTAAACGCTTCCATTACCTTTCTGATGGATGCCGGCGGCATGACCGTGGCATCCTCCAACCGGAACGATCAGAACAGCTTTGTAGGGAAATCTCTAAGTTTCCGTCCTTATTTTCAGGAAGCGGCCAAAGGGAAACCCGGTCGTTATTTTGCGCTGGGCACCATTGCCAAAAAGAGGGGGTTCTACGCAAGCTACCCGGTTCAGAATCGTCCGGGTAAAGTGCTCGGCGTGGTCGCGATGAAAAAGGATCTTGACGAAATGGAAACCTTTTTCAGCAAATATCCTTTTTGCTTTCTCATCAACCCGGACGGCATTATTTTTCTGTCCAGCACACCGTCAATGGTTCTAAAAAGTTTCTGGCCGCTGGACAAATCAGTAGAGCAACAATTGATTGCTTCCCAGCAATTTGGCAAGAAACTCTTTGAATCCGGTTTTTTTAAAAAGGAGGTTGCCGATGGTACGGAAGCCGCTTTAGAAGGGAATGATTATTTTATCTCCAGGAAGGTCATTGACAGCGCCGGATGGTCGATTATTCTCCTGACCCCGACAGACCGTATCAGGAAATACAAATTGATCGGCATCCTGGCAACAATTTTCTTATGCTCTTTAATCATGGTTTTTTCAGGCATTGTCTATGTCACGGACCGATCCAAAGAGGCCCTTCGGCAAAGTGAGGAACTTTACAAGGCGCTTGCCGAAAAATCTATCGCCGGTGTTTATGTGGTGCAGGACGGCAAGTTCCGTTTCATTAATTCCAATGCGGCATCCTATGCAGGCTATACAAGGGAAGAGTTGTTGGCCCGGGAAGCGGGTCTTTTGATCAGCCCGGAAGACCGGGAAAAGGTAAGACAGGATGCCAGGGCCATGCTGCGCGGTGAAATGAGTTCCCCTTATGAGTTCAGGATTATCACGAAACAGGGAGAACCCCGCTGGATTATGGAGACCGTTGCGTCCATTGTATATGAGGGCCGTCCGGCTATCCTGGGAAACTCGATGAATATCACGAAGCACAAGCAGGCGGAGGAGGCGCTGCAGATCAATAGGACTCAACTGGCGGACATCATTGCATTTCTTCCGGATGCTACCCTGGCTATAGATAAGGAAAGGCGTATCATCATTTGGAACAAGGCTATCGAGGAAATGACGGGTGTTCCGGCTGCGGAGATGATCGGTAAAGGCGATTATGTCTATACGATCCCGTTTTATGGCGAGGCGCGACCGCAGTTGATGGATTTAGTCTTTCTGGACCACAAGGAGATTGAGGCCCGATATCCCAGCATCATCCGTGAGGGCAACTCCCTCAATGCGGAAGCATTCTGCGGCGCCCTACACAACAATGAGGGCGCATGGGTTTTCGCCAAGGCTTCGCCCCTGCACGATCAGTCCGGCAAGATCATAGGCGCGATCGAAAGCATCCGCGACATCACCGGGCACAAGCGGTTAGAGAAGGCGTTACAGAAGAGCGAAAAAGAGTATCGGACCTTGGTGGACAATGCGAGTGATATAATCTTCAGAACAAATGCCACCGGACTCTTCACCTTTGTCAATCCGGCAGCACTCCGTATTACGGGATATGAAGAAAAGGAGATTATTGGGAAGCCTTATTCGACATTGATCCGCCCGGACATGCAGGAGGAAACCATAAAATTCTTCAGTCGTCAGTTTGTAAAGAAGATTAAAAATACACAGTTAGAATATCCTATTCTCACGAAAGATGGTCATGAGGTCTGGCTTGAGCAAAGTACCCAGTTGATCTCGCTAGATGGTCATGTTGTGAGCTTTCAGGCAATAGCCCGCGACATCGGGGATCGCAAAAGGATGGAGGCGGAAATCCTCCGCCTTTCGATCACAGATCAGCTCACCGGCCTGCATAACAGAAGAGGGTTTTTATCTCTCGCGGAGCAGCAGTTAAAATTAGCGGAAAGGAATAAGAGTGGAATGCTGCTCTTTTTTGCGGATCTGGACGGGTTGAAATGGATCAATGACACGCTGGGTCATGAGGAAGGAGATAGAGCGCTCATTGAAGCAGCAACGGTATTTAAAGAGACCTTCAGAACCTCCGACATCATTGCTCGTCTGGGAGGAGATGAATATGCCGCCCTTGCCGTTGATATAACTGTAGCAAGTTACGAGATCTTTACTGCCCGGTTGCAGTCTCTGATTGACACACGAAACAATCAGGAAAACCGGAGATACAGACTTTCAATCAGTGTCGGTTTCTCTTACTATGATCCTGAAAATTCCTGTTCTATTGACGAACTCATGGCCTCTGCGGATAAATTGATGTATGAGCAGAAGCAAATCAAGAAGGGCCTTCTTGTGCAAGGGGCCTCCCTATCAAGCAGTAATCCTTATCCTTCAATGCACGATGAGGGTAAGGATAAGTAGGTGACGACAATAACCGCCAAATTCCATGCGTATTTGGCAAATCTTTTAGATCAGATACGAACAATAGACAAAGCGAGGTTTATAAAAAACATTGACACACTTGATTCAGAATCCCAGCTAAAAGTTCTTGCCGTATTGCAGCGCCTGTTTGCATTTTAAATATTACCCTGATCAGACAGGCGAAGGTTTTTCCCGCCAACCCCCACACCAACTGGTGTAAGCTTCCTCACTTGGATGAATCAAAAACAGAACCGTCCCCGTTATGAATGCGTAAGGCACTTCGCACTGTAAACTTTCCTTCCCAAGATTTTTCCATTTTTACCGTAATGATGAGGGCCGGCAAACCGGATCTTGATTCTAAAACAATCATCCATTTCATATAGATAAACTTTATTGGTCCCATTTTGTGCGGCTTTGGTATGAATCCTGCTCATGGGCGGTTGACAAACCTGAAAAGGAGAGGATCTTATGCCAATATCAAATAAATCCGTCGCTGTTGTTTTTCCGGGCCAGGGCGCTCAGCGTCCGGGGATGGGTAAGGATTTTTACGAGCAACTGCAAGTATGCAGGGAGACTTATGAGGAGGCCTCCGACGCCCTGGGTTGGGATGTCGGAGAGATGTGTTTCGGAGCGGACGAGCGGCTTAATCAAACCGAATTTACCCAGCCTTGCCTTTTGACGACCGAAATCGCCATGTTCCGCGGCCTGGACGCCCTGTATGATTTGTCGCCCCTTCATTACGGCGGTCATAGTCTCGGTGAATTTACGGCCCTCGTAGCAGCGGGCGTCATGCCTCTATGTGATGCCGTGCAGGTAGTCCATACCAGAGGCCGCCTGATGCAGGAGGCTGTCCCCGCCGGTCTGGGCGGCATGGCGGCGGTGATCGCCGCTGATCTTGATGTGGAGGAATTAGAGGGGGCACTATCGGATCTGCCCGTAGATATCGCCAATGTAAATTCTTCCCGGCAGATCGTCATTAGCGGCCATGCGAGCGCCCTGCCGGAGGCGGCGGTGAGGATCACCGATGTCATCGAGGAGGATGCGGACATGCGCTTTGTCCCCCTCAATGTCAGCGCCCCTTTTCACAGCCGTTTCATGCGCCCCGTCGAGCGGGAATTCTCCGACCTCCTGCGCGCCTTGGGCGATGATGTAGATGCCCAAAAGGCCATGGCGGTAACCTCAAATTACACTGGCAAATTCCATACCCGCTATCGGGAGGACCTGTTGTGCTACCTCACATATCAGTTGGGGAGCAAGGTCCGCTGGTGGGAGAATATGGACGCTATCGCCGCCGAGGCCGATACGATCTATGAAATCGGCCCGGGACGGCCCCTGCGGGATTTTTTCAAGACCATCGGTGTAAACTGCCTCTCCGTGACTACCCTGTCTTCGGCGATGCGCATTTTTGGGAGTAACTGAAAGATGGAGTTCAATCTATCCGATCATCAACGCATGTATTTGGAGACGGTCCAGCGCTTCGTTAAAACGGAGATCCTCCCCCATATCCTGGAGCTGGACGGGAAACATGCCTTTCCCTTTGAGATTATTCGCAAGGCCTGGGAAACGGGAATCCTGAATCTGAGTATCCCCGGTGATATTAAAGGATATGAAATGGACGCCGTGTCCTCCGCCCTGATTATCGAAGAGCTGTCTTACGGCGATTCGGGGATTGCCACCTCGGCCATGTGCAATGACCTGGCTAACGCCGCCATCGCTCAGCATGGGGCCGGTTCGCAGCAGGAAGCCTTTCTGAGGCCCTTTGTCGATAATCCCCTCCTCGCTTCCTTCTGCCTGACCGAGCCGGGGGCCGGTTCCGACAACAGTGCCATGACGACGTTCATGAGCCGCCGTGAAGACGGAACCTATCTTCTCAACGGGGCCAAGTGCTTCATTACCAATGCCTCCTACGCTTCCCAGTTTACCGTTTTCTGCAAGGTGGGGAAGCCGACGGGCAATTTCATGGCCTGCGTCATCGTCCCCGTCGCGGCGCCATCCCCGAAAGAACTGGCCTCAGGGTTTGGGCAAGGGAGAGAGATTACCCTGTCTATAGGCGGGAGCATCGCCGTTGGCAAACCGGAGGACAAACTGGGGCAACGGTTGTCCAATACAGCCGCCGTGACCTTTGAAAATGTCGTTATCACCCCCGAACAGATCATCGGCGACCGGCGCCTAGGTTTTCGGTACGTCATCGACGTTCTCGACTATGCCCGGCCGATGGTGGCGGCTATCGGCGTCGGTCTGGCCCGGCGGGCCCTGGATGTGACCCTTAATTATACCCGGGAGCGCAAACAGTTCGGCCAGCGGATCTGCGACCTTCCCGTGGCCCGGGATACCCTGACGGCCATGTGGAAAAAGGTGGAACTGGCGAAGCTGGCCCTGATGAAGTCTGCCTGCGCCCTTGAGGAGAAGGCGGAAGACCGGGGGCTTTATGCGTCCCTGGCCAAGAATACCGCCGCCGAAGCGGCCCTCTTCTGTGCCAATGAGGGGCTCCATCTCCACGGCGGCTACGGGTTCATGACGGAATACGAAATCTCGAAACTCGTTCGGGACGCCCATATCATCGATATCTATGAAGGGGTCCGGGAGGTCCAGAACATGATTATCGGCCGGGAGATTTGCTGATTATGCTGTATCTGCACGGGTTGGGACACTTTCACCCGGAGAATGTCATTACCAATAAGTTCCTGGAAGATCTCGACATCGGGACCAGCAACGACTGGGTCCTGGAACGGGTGGGAATTCGGGAGCGCCGGACCTCTCTTCCCCTTGCTTACATCCGGGAAACGAAGAATAACGACACTCGAACTGCTTATGAAGCCAGTATTTACACAAATGCCCAGACCGGGGCGGCGGCGGCAAGGCATGCCCTTGCCCAGGCGGGTATTGCTCCGGAGGACATCGGCCTGGTGATTTCCGGCAGTTCGGCCCCGGACCATGTCACCCCGTCCGAGGCCGCCACAGTGGCGGCGGAACTCGAAATCGAGGCGCCGTGTTTTGACATCAACGCCGCCTGCGCCACTTTCGGGGTCCAGTTGTCCTTTTTGAGCAAAATGAGGCCGGAGAGTCTGCCTCCCTATGTCCTGGTCGTCAACCCGGAAAATCTGACCCGTTGTATCGACTATTCGGATCGCAATACGGCGGTCCTCTTCGGAGACGGCAGTGCGGCCGCCGTGGTTTCGGCAACGATACCTTCACGGTTACGCCTGCTGAAGAGTGATTACGCATCGAAACCGGCGTCATGGCAGAAGGCGATTATTCCCCGGACCGGTTATTTCCAGCAGGACGGAAATGCGGTGCAGGGTTTTGCCATCCGCAAAATGACGGAGGCGGTCCGGACGTTTCAGGAGACCTATGAGGGAAGGAAGGATGGAGAAAAAGATATAAATGGCCGGCGCCTTCTCTTTGTCGGTCACCAGGCAAACCTGAGTGTTTTAAACACGGTTTGTGAGCGGTCGGCCATTCCCGATGACTGTCACTGGTGCAACGTGACCATGTTCGGCAATACGGGCTGTTCCGGAGCCCCGGCGGTTGTAAGTCAGCGCTGGCAGGATCTTGAGCCGGGTGACTGCCTGATCATGGCCCTGGTCGGGGCGGGGCTGACGTGGTCAACGCTAATGTGGCAGATGTCCTGAGGTAAATTTTGATGAAATATGAAGAGTTCAGAAACCAGAAAAGTTTTAATCTTACCGATCTGATCGCCTTTTCCTATGGCCGGCTGGTGGAAGATCCTCCGGATGGTTTTGACGCCCGTCTGCCGGCGCCTCCTTTTCTCATGATCGATCGCATCCTCTCCATGGAGGCAGATGGTCGGAGAGGGAAAATCGTCGCAGAGCAGGATATCCATCTGGATGCTTGGTATTTCCAATGTCACATGCCCGGAGATCCTGTCCAGCCTGGCTGTCTCGGAGTGGACGCCATCTGGCAGCTTCAGGGATTTTATGGCGTCTGGCGCGGTGGCCTGGGGGCAGGGCGTGCCCTGGGATGTGATGGGGTGACTTTTACAGGACAGGTCCGCCCCTATCACCGCGTCGTCCGCTACGAGATCGACGTCCGCCGTTTTTCTTCCCTGGCGGAATCGGGGGCCAGCATCATTATCGGCGACGGGACCATATCCGTGGATGGGGAGTGTATCGCCGAGGTTCATCAGGCCCGCACCGGCCTTTTTCGAGGCATCGTCTATGGTGATTATCCGTGGCCTCCGAAAAACAGTGAACGGTAAATGGTGAGCGGCATGAGAGTCACTCCCCTGCGAGGGTCAGTCCCGCATACCTCAATTTCCTCCCCTTCAAGGGGAGGGTCGGGGTGGGGATGGGTTATTATTGGTTCATCACATTTATGAGGACTATCATTAAATGGAAGACAGAAAAGTAGCCGTGGTCACCGGCGCGGCCACTGGAATCGGCGCCGCCTGCGCCCGGGCGCTTGCGGCGGAAGGTTTTATGGTCGGGATTCACTACCGTCAAAGCGAAGAAGCTGCCCAGGCCCTGTTGGCGGAACTGGGTCAGGGCTTCCTCCTCAAGGGGGACCTGACCAGAACCGAGGATATTAACGCCATAGTGGAGCAGATCAGGGCCATCGCCGGCCAGGTGGATGTCCTCGTTCACAATGCGGGATTCTCCGTGAATATGGATATTAATTCTATGCGTCTGGAGCAGTTCGATGAGCAGCGCCTCCTGACGAGGGGGGTCTGGTACCTGACGAAGCGGGTTTTACGGCAATTCATGCTCCGCCGGAATCAGGGACGGATCATCAGCATCAGCAGTGTCGTCGGCCATACGGGCAACGGCGGACAGATCCCCTATACTATGGAGAAGGCTGCCCTCGATGCCTTTACGAAATCTCTGAGCAAGGAATTGGAAGGACGAAACATCCTGGTAAACGCCGTGGCCCCCGGATTCATCGCCACGGAGATGACGGCGGTTCTTCCGGAAGAAGTTCAACAGCGGATTCTGGTCAATATTCCCCTGCAACGCATGGGGAGGCCGGAAGAGGTGGCGGAGGTCGTGGCCTTCCTCGCCGTCGGTGCGACGTATATTACCGGATCGGTGATTCATGTCAACGGAGGTCTCTATGGCGGCTGATGCAACCCTGCGCGCCTTGATTTTGAAAGCCGTTCCCCAACAGCCTCCGTTTCGCTTTATCGAGGAAATTCTGGAAATGGACGGGGAGTGCATCACCGGTGCCTATCGCTTCCGCCGGGATGAATATTTTTATCGCGGTCACTTTCCGGACCGGCCCGTTACCCCGGGCGTGATCCTCATCGAGGCCATGGCCCAGACGGGGGTGGTTGCCCACGGTCTGTACCTGTCCATGACTAAGCTGGGGGTGTCCGTCGAAGCGGTGAAGAAGATAACAACCCTGTTTACCTACGCCGACGAGGTGGAATTTTTAGGGATCGTCGCCCCGGGGGAGCGGATCATTTTCCGGGGACGGAAAGTCTATTTCCGCCAGGGAAGCCTGAAGGCGTCCGTCACCGCGGAGCGGGAAGACGGAGAAGTCGTCTGCCGGGGAACCCTGGCCGGTAAAGGGGTGCTTACGGGGCTCTAAGACGCCGAGGAAACAAAACATTTTGAGGTAAATTTTAAGATGGAAAAAAGAATTGTCATTACGGGCATGGGTGTCGCCGCCCCTAACGCCCACGGACTGGAGGCTTTTACCGAAGCCTTAAGAGCAGGCCGTTCCGGTATCCGCCACATCCCGGAGTTGGAGAAGATGAACTTTGGCTGTCAGGTCGGAGGGATTCCTGAAAATTTTGAAGCCGTGCGCAAAAGCTATTTCGATCACGAAAAGCTCATGTCCATAAATGACAACATCGGTTACGCCTCTGTATCGGCCATCGACGCCTGGCGGGATGCAGGATTTGAGGTTCCTGAGGGCGATGACGATCGGGTACATTGGGATACAGGCGTCATTCTGGGATCTGGAATCGGGGGGATGGACACCATTGCCCGAAGCGTCGTCCCCATGGTGAACGCGGGCAAAGTTCGACGCATGGGGAGCCGGATCGTAGAACAGGTTATGAACAGCGGTACGAGCGCCCGCATTGCCGGCCTGCTGGCTTTAGGGAATCAGGTAACGTCCAATTCTTCTGCCTGCTCAACGGGCAATGAAGCAATCATCGATGCCATGTGGAGAATCCGCATGGGGTTGGCGAAACGGATGTTGGCAGGTGGTTCCGAGGGAGCTTCCCCCTATACCTGGTCCGGATTTGACGCCATGCGGGTGATCTGCCGGAAATTCAATGACCAGCCGGAGCGGGCCTCCCGCCCTATGAGCGCCACTGCCAGTGGCTTCGTCCCCGGAGCAGGGGGTGCTGTCCTAGTCCTGGAGGATTTGGAGACGGCAAGGCAGCGGGGGGCCAGGATCTACGCCGAGGTTGCCGGAGGGGCTGTGAATTGCGGCGGCCAGCGGATGGGAGGGTCCATGACCGCCCCCAATCCCGCGGGGGTGCGACGCTGCATCCAGGACGCCATCGCCGATGCCGGAATATCACCCATTGATATCCAGGCTATCAATGGCCATTTGACGGCCACCTACGCCGATCCCATGGAGGTGAAAAACTGGTTCGAGACCCTGGGGAGGCCGCTCGCTGATTTCCCCTTCATCAACTCGACGAAATCGATGATCGGTCACTGCCTGGGGGCCGCCGGGGCTATTGAATCGGTTGCCGTCGTTCTTCAGCTTCACCGGGGATTTATTCATCCCTCCGTGAACAGTGAAGATGTCCACCCGGACATTACGGCCTTTGCAGCGAAGATTCCCCAGCAGGCGATAGACATGCCCGACCTGCGCGTTATAGCCAAGGCCGGTTTCGGTTTCGGCGATGTGAACAGTTGTCTTATCTTCAAGAAATGGGAAGAAAAATGACGGCTTCGTAAAAAGTCCGGATGCGGCGTTGCGCTGCATCCTTCGTCCCTGCGGCGTACGCAGAGTACGCCTCAGTCCTCAGGCTTTGCGCGCCTTGCCTGCGGATCTTTTTACGAAGCCGTCGATGATAGCCAATATTTATGATTTTTAGGGGTTCATTAAAATTAAATCTATAAAGAAGGAGTTTTAAGTATGGAAGAAAATAAGATTTTTACGGAGATGATCGAGATCCTGCGGCTGTATGCGAAGGATAAAACCCACCTGGACCAGGCGACGATGGCGACCCACATCCTCGATGACCTCAAGGTGAATTCGGCCCGCCTCGTGGATGTCATCATCAAGTGCGAGGATGTCTTCGGGATTACGATCGAGGACGATGAGGCTGACAAGATCCGCACGATCGGCAACGCCGTGGAGTTGATCAAGAAGAAACTATGACCTCTGCGACGGCTTTTCTTCTTCGCCTTCAGTCTGCCTTGGGTTCCCTGAGCTCCTGGCTGCTGGCGCCCCTGTATTTTCTATTCTTGAGATGGCGGGGCTACGAGATCAGAGACCTGGATAAGATCCGCCGCCAGTGGGCCGGGCTAATGGAGGGTCACAAGGGGCCGTGGCTGATCTGCGGCAATCATCTTACCCTGATTGACTCCCTGATCATGATCTATGCCCTCATGTCTCTGGGAAGGCACATCACGGAATACAGCCGGCTCCCATGGAATCTTCCGGAACGCGCCAATTTCCAGCGGAATATTTTCCTGGTGATCCTGTGTTATCTATCGAAATGCATTCCCGTCAGCCGGGGAGGCGATCGGGAGGAGATGCAGGGGACCCTTGCCAAATGCAACTATCTCTTGAAACATCAGCAGATCCTCATGGTCTTTCCCGAAGGGAGACGATCCCGGTCGGGGCGTGTCGATACGGAGAATTTCTCTTACGGCGTGGGTCGTTTCCTCCAGGATCATCCGGATTGCCGGGTGCTTTGCGTTTATCTCCGGGGGGACGCCCAAACATCGTACGGAAATATGCCCAGCCGCGGCGATACATTCACGATAACCTTGGATGCCTTCCTGCCCTGCACGCCCGCCGGGCAGGGATTAAGGGCGCAACGGGACCTGGCGGGGCAGATTGTTCACCGCCTGGCCAAAATGGAGGAAGAATACTTTGCCCAGCATCGGCAACGATATTGTAGATTTGACCAGTCCGGAAAGCATCGGGAAAAGCCGGGACCGGCGCTTCATTGCCCGCGTCTTCACTCCGGAAGAACAGGAACGGATTGATAGATCCGCGTCTCCCGATACCACTCTCTGGATGTTCTGGGCGGCAAAGGAAGCGGCTTTCAAGGCGGTGAGTAAATTGAAACCGGGACTGAGCTTTATGCACAGGGCGTATGTCGTCACGTCGCCCCTAAACGAAGATTCCCCAAGGGAAGCCACGATGACTTCCGGGAATTGCCTCTGTTTTCCGACTAGCGCCCATGCCCGGAGCGAGCGTAACGAAGCATTAAAATCCCCACTAACCCCTCTTTGTCAAAGGGGGGATGCGGGGGATTTTAATATAAAGGAAAACATCCTTTGTTCCGGTTCCCATCGTGAATCTGATTATCGAAACGGTCATGGAAAACCGGCGCCCATCCTTCTGAAGCAAACAAACGGCGATGCGATGTCAATTCAGGAGCGCGGTGTGGTTATGACGCCGGCTGGTCCTGTGAATGCCTTCTTCACGTTGTCACCCCGCCGCGTCCACTGTGTCGCCGCCGCGAGAAACGGTCATGGCGGCGCCCCGGTGGCTACGGCGGTCCATGTTCGGGAGGAAAGAAGGGATGGTCCGTTTGATCCGTCCGCAGCCGTACGCCGGGCGGCGATCCATCATCTGGCTTCCGTTCTGAAGGCCTCCCCTTATTATATAGACATCCGCCGCGATAAAACGACTCATGGCTACGGGACGCCCCGCGTCTTCATCGAAGGAAGCCGGACGGATATCGACATCAGCCTGAGTCACGACGGCCAGTATATCGCCTTCGTCGTTCACTATTAGAGGCTATCGACGGGAAAAGTTCGCAATTACGAATTAACCTATTTAACTATATAATTTTATTCGTAAATATAAAGAACAGTTTTCGGTTTTCGGACCGGCAGCCCGAAAAGCATCACATGTCAAAGGGCTGGAGGATGCGGATTCTCATCCCCACCACGAAGGTCTTGACCGCTTCCCGGTAAATTTTCATATGCGGGGTGACCAGGTGTTCCTTCAAGGCCGGAAGATCGGACCAGCGTTCAATAATAGTCACGGCATTTTTGCTGATCGGTTCCTGGACGGGGATGTCCGTGGGCACGTCGAAAGCCGGACCGTATTCAAGGCATCCCGCTTCGGCGCGCACCTTGGGAATAAGTTTCTTGAATTCATCCAGATAATCGTCACGCCTGCCGTCGGCCAGCTCTAATGTTGCAATCACATAGATCATATTTCTCCTCCTTGCTGGTCCTACTGTGACGAGGCGATTGAACCGTTCACTACTGAGCGAGGTGGTAGTACCGGTTCAAATCGAACAGTCCTGCATCTACCGGTTCATCCTCATAGAATCGCTGTTGAAACCAGTCATATACATCCCAGAGCCGGTCCTCCGCCCTGTTGACGCCGTACTTGGCCAGTCGCTCATAATCTCTCGGGCTTTTCTCAAAATGGGCAAGGAGATCAAAAAAGTCGGGCAGGTCCTCTTCACGGATATCAATAAAGTAGTTTGGATAGGATCCGATGAGGCCGTGAATAAAATCCGCGCTGTCCTTTGATGGATCGAGAGCGTTCTTTTCACCGAATAAATAGGTAACATTGTTATGCCAACGATTGATCACGATGGAGATCGCAAGCTCTTTTCCATTTTTCAGGCGGATCCTCATGTAGGCGACATTTACATTGTAATCATTGAGCACTGAGAAAAATGGCGTGCCGGGTTTGGAAGCAGCGCGAAAAGCCTTGAGGTAGTCATCCTTTGTTTCGTACTTTTCCGGCCATCTTTGATAGTCAACTCCCGCCCGCTCATAGTTCACGGCATCAAAAGTGATATTTGTTACAGGTAGAATATGTTTGTTCACAATATGTTCGACGAACTCACGCTTCGGCTCGTCCGTCACGAAGGAAATTTTTGTCGGCAGGGCGGAAGAATAGTAATGAATCTTTTTGAGATCAACCCCCTTATACCACGATTGCATGATCTCCTGTCGTTTTGACACGGGCAGAAAATCCAGGAAGTAACTTTCGCCTTCAACACGGAGCGCATCCATGTAAAGACGTAGCGCCAACTGGTGGCCGGCCGTGCCGTACACGTCAAATCCGGCAACAAGGGCATAATAGATGCGTTCAAGGAGGGGATAGTCTACAACCCACATCGTTTTCGGCAGATTTCCCAACACCCCCTTATGGACGGATGCGTTGTCAAAATGGCGATAAACGGTAAGCAACGGCGTATCCGCGGCCCTGTTTCCCTTCCAGACGGATTCATAGCCGAGACCGGCGTAGTTATGTGATGTGTAATAGTCTTGCCGGGCTTGATAAAACTCAACGGCGGCCTTTTTATATTCATCAGTCAGCGCCTCAAAGACGCGCATGTCACTGCCGACCTCGATCGGCATGCGCAGTTTGTCGCTGTGCAACTTCAGAAAGGCCGGATATGCCACGCTCAGATCGTGATCAGGATCCAGGAACATGACCCAGAAATGATCATTGATCACATTGAGAGCGACTTGACCTTTACAGACCGGACCGTGGATGAAGGTCATGATGATATAATGCACGTTGTCCAGCAGGAACTGGTAGCGCGAACGCGGGGGAATCTGTTCAAATGCGACAAAAGGATTGGCGCTCAGTTTCGCGTCGTACCCTACCCTATGTGGGGGCTGCAACCATTCCGGCTGGATAAAAAGCTCCTTGAAGCGATGCAGTTGGGCGGCATCAAGGTAAAATACCATATGGGTCTTATGGACGATCGTGGAGTGGATCTTTCTGAACCGATAGTAGACCCGCTCAACACCGGGGTCATCATAGGGGCGCACGGTGGCGATCAGATCAAGGGGCTCTCCGGGCGCGGTCTTCGAGCGGACCAGTTCATAGTATTCACGGGTCGGCGTGCCGAATTTAAGATGGGCCAGGAACAGATGCTCATAGATATAGCGCGCGGTCATGGCATGCTTGGCGTCGTCCTGGTTAAAAAACGCTTCCCACTGTTTTATTTCAAGAGCATCGCTTGCTTTTGGTGTGGTCAGCATCGTCTGCTCTGTGGTATCAGGCCCCTTCGCGCCCTGAACCAGCCAGCCCGCAACGATATCGAATTCTTCCTGCTTGAGCGGAGGAAACCCGAAGGGCATGCCGCGGTTCGGGTGTTTTTCCAGGTACCCTCCGAGTTCATCCTGGTTTCCGGCACAGGTCAGATCGTCGGCTTCAGGCCTGTACTCCCCGACGCTTTTCGGGTTTTTCATCTTGTGGGAAAGGAGCTCGATCATGATGGAGTCGTTCGACCCGCCTGACGCTTTGCTGTCGGTAACGCTGAAAAATTCTTTCTGGCGCCACTCCTGGGTCGATTGGGCATCCGTGAAGAGGCGTGTTGGATCCATGGATTTTAGTCGGGTGGCATTGTAAACCGCCCTTTTCGTGGCGCCGCGGTCCGCACCCTCAAAAGAGTCGAGTTTGAGCTGGCAGGGGGAATTATAGCAGGAATGGCAAACCACACAGCGTTTGTCGAGAACTGGTTTTACTTCTTTCTGATAATCGATATGTTTCGTCGGAATCTGGAAAACCACCGGCACCGGCGCTTTCGCAGCACATGCAACAAAGAGCCCGACCATTGCCAAAACAAACGCTATCGTATGCCTCATGGATTACTCCTCCTGAAGTCGGAAAGGCATCTCCGGGACAGTGTACCTAAACGAAAGATGGTTTTTTGACTTCACCTACCTATGCATAACATAACCCGATACTATTTGTTATTGATTTTAGCGAATAAATGAGGTCTGTCAGGCCGATCCGCTGTTGACTTGATAGGTCACATGGGATCCTTCGCCCAGCGAGCGGGCCAGGGTTATGAAATGATCGGGCAGGGGAATGTCCCGTTCCGTGATCAAAATGCCAAGATCTCTGGCTTGAGCGAGCATGACGGGATTGTCTAAACCTTCTTGGCTGTCACAGAGAAACTGGACACGCAGGGCGTCCGTCAAGGGGATTATTAGTTCGGGAAAGTCATCGGCAGTCCTCTTCATTTCTTCCTCAATGAGGGGCCGATTATTGATTGCAAAGGATAAAAAGGGCTCTTCACGATTCGGTGTACAGAACAGCTCATTAATCATGGCGCCGGTCAGTTGATTGATAAAGGTTCGCTCCTGATGGGGGTAGCGTTCGGCTAATCCGTCTCTCACGGCTTTGAAGAGGACCATCTTGATGATATTAATTCCTTCTCTCAAGATGGGGATCAGTCTGTTTTCCAGCGTCATCAGGGCGCCTCCCTTATTTTTTATATGAACAATTTCAACTATTTACGTCAGACGTTAAAGCGGAAGGAAATGATATCGCCGTCCTGAACGACATAATCCTTCCCCTCTAAACGCAGCTTCCCGGCGGCCTTGGCAGCGGCCAGGGTCTCTCCGCAGGAGATGAATTCTTCGTAGCCGATTACCTCCGCCTTGATGAATCCCCGTTCAAAATCCTTATGAATGGCTGCCGCGGCCCGCGGCGCCTTTGCCCCCTCGGGAATAACCCATGCCTTGACCTCATCCTCCCCTACGGTGAAATAGGTGATCCTTCCTAACAGACGAAAAGCGGCCTGGATAATTCGCACAAAGGCCGGTTCGGTCATGTTGAGGGAATCCAGGAATTCCTGCTGCTCTTCCGGTGAAAGCCCCGCCATTTCCGCTTCCAGCTCACCGCAGATACCGATCACATGATCTGTCAGGCCGGTCTCTTTTTGAAATGCCGCCGCTGCTCCGAGACGTTCCTCGGTAACATTGAGGACCACCAGCTCCGGTCGCAGGGACCAGAAAGAGAAGCTCCGCAGGGTGTGGCGTTCTTCGGGTGTCAAGGGAAGGTCTCGCAGGGGCTTGCCCTGTTCAAGCTGTGTCTGGAGGCGGGGCATCAATTCCACCTGGAGAAGCTCCGCGGGCTTCAGTACCTTTTGGGGTACTTTCTGGAGGCGCTCCCGGCGGTTTTCCACCACCATGAGGTCGGACAGGATCAGTTCATCCTCAAGGCGGCGCCAACGCTCAACCATTTCCGGCAGGTCGGCGGCGGAAAAACCATCCACCACATGGAGGAGACCGTCGGCCCCGGAGAGGGTCTGGCGAACCGTTTCCCACGCCTTCTCTCCTTCGGCGTGGACATCCACGAAGGGCGCTTTGGCGGGAGAAACTTTGGCGGGACGAAATATCGCCACCAGGCGGTCAAAGCGGTCATCGGGGACGGACGCTTGGCCGCGGACAAAGGTTTCCCCATAAACGTCCCGGCTCCTGATCCCGGTCATGATTTCAAAAAGAGAGCTCTTCCCGCTTTGGGGAAGGCCGATAATTCCCATTTCCATAACTATTGCCTTTTATCTGTCAAGTTTGCGCCCTATAGCAGCCTCAACGGGCCATATCAAGAAAAAAATATTCTCCCCCAATTTCCTCGGGCCGGTGTAAATAATTCCTGCCCCGTCAAGTAATTACCATGATTTTGCGATTTATTCATTGAATCGATAAGAAGAATATTGTAGAAATACTGAGCGACGCTGGGGAGGAGCTACTTTTTAATTTAAGCTCGTCAAGTCAATATGTTATATTTGCATGGCAAATAAAAAGGAGAATCATTAAATGGGGATGACCATTACCGAGAAGATCCTGGCCGAGCACGGGGGCCTTAAGGAGGTACATCCTGGGATGCTGATCAACGCCCGGGTGGATATTGCTCTGGGGCATGACGTGACGGCCCCCATCGCCATTGGGGAATTCAAGAAAGCCGGGGGACACAAGGTCTTCGACCGCAACAAGGTGGTCCTTGTCGCCGATCACTTCACCCCGAACAAGGATATCCAGTCGGCTCAGCAGGTCAAGATCATGCGGGACTTCGCCAAGGAACATAAAATCGGCCACTATTACGAGGGGGGCGACGCCGGCGTATGCCATGTCCTTCTTCCGGAGCAGGGCATCGCCCTTCCCGGAGACCTGATCATTGGGGCCGACAGCCATACCTGTACCTATGGTGCCCTGGGGGCCTTTGCCACCGGCGTGGGCAGCTCGGATCTCGCGGCGGCCATGCTGACAGGGGATCTCTGGTTCAAGGTTCCCGAAACAATGAAGATCGTCTTGCACGGTAAGCTCAACAAGTGGGTGTCGGGAAAGGATCTCATCCTCTATGTGATCGGGCAGATCGGCGTGGATGGGGCCACTTACCAGGCGATGGAGTTTAGCGGCGAGACGCTCGGAGAGCTGACGATGGCAGACCGCTTCACCATGGCCAATATGGTCATCGAGGCGGGGGCCAAGAACGGCATTTTCGTTCCCGACGAGACAACGAGAGAGTACGTTCAATCCCGGGCGGAGCGGGAGTATACCTTCCATGAATCCGATCCCGATGCTAATTACGCCTCCGTCCTGGAGGTTGATGTCAGCAAAATCGAGCCCCAGGTGGCCTTTCCCCCCCTGCCGTCGAATGTCCGGGGACTCAGCAAGGTAGGCTCCATCAAGATCGATCAGGTCATCATCGGCTCATGCACCAACGGCCGGATCGAGGATCTGCGCCTTGCCGCCCAGCTTTTGAAGGGCAAGCAAGTGGCGCCCTATGTGCGGCTGATCATCATTCCGACGACTCCCGATGTTTACCGGACCGCCATGTCCGAAGGGCTCTTTGACATTTTCCTTGCTGCCAAGGCCATCATCAGTCCGCCTACGTGTGGGCCCTGTCTTGGTGGCCACATGGGGATCCTGGCCGATGGCGAGCGGGCTGTTGCGACTACCAACCGTAATTTTATCGGCAGGATGGGACATCCGGGCAGCGAGGTCTATCTCGCCAATCCTGCGGTGGCGGCGGCTTCGGCAATCCTGGGGCGCATCGCCGGCCCCGACGAACTCAAGGGGGTGCACAAGATATGAAATTAAAAGGGAAAATATGGAAATTCGGAGACCATGTCAATACCGATCTCATCATTCCGGCCCGCTATATCAACAGCTCCGATCCATCATTCCTGGCGGCCCATTGCATGGAAGACGCTGACCCGGATTTTATGAAAAAGATGCGTCCGGGGGACATCATTGTAGCAGGGGAGAACTTCGGATGCGGTTCCTCCCGGGAGCACGCCCCGATTGCCCTCAAGGCGGCGGGCATTTCCGCCGTTGTGGCCAGTGGCTTTGCCCGGATCTTTTACCGGAGTGCCTTCAATATGGGTCTGCCCATCTTTGAGTCCCGGACGATCTATGGGTTGGTCAACGAGGGCGACGAGATCGAGGTGGATGGGGATAAAGGAACAATCACCATTTCGGGAAAAGAGGCTGGACCGATTAAAATCGAGCCGATTCCCCCGTTCATGCAGGAATTGGTCGCGGCGGGCGGACTTATGGCCTACCTGGTGAAGAAAAGGGCGGGGGGATGAAAAAAACTTACCAAATCGCTGTGTTTCCCGGCGACGGTATCGGAGTCGAAGTTATCCGGGAGGCGCTGAAAATCATTGATGTTATTGCTGCAACTGCGAATGTTGCCTTTAAGTTAAGGCATGGTCTAATTGGCGGGGCGGCGTATGATGCCTTTGGAACGCCGTTTCCTGGCGAAAGCCTGGAACTGGCATTAGGCAGTGACGCGGTTTTGCTCGGAGCCGTCGGTGGTCCCAAATGGGAAGGCCTCGACTACAGCGTCCGTCCCGAGCGGGCGCTGTTGGGCTTACGCGAGAAGCTCGGACTTTTTGCGAATCTGCGGCCGGTGCGGGTCTTTGATGAACTTGTTGCCGCCTCGCCATTGAAGACGGAGGTTGTCCGGGGGATCGATATTATGATCATCCGGGAGCTGACAGGGGATCTTTATTTTGGCGAGCCCCGGGGCGTCCGGGTGGAAAACGGCCAGCGGATAGGCGTCAACACCCTCGTCTATACGGAGGAGGAGATCCACCGGATCGCTATAGTAGCTTTCGAAACGGCGCTTAAACGTAAGAAGCGGGTTGTTTCCGTGGATAAGGCCAATGTCCTGGAGAGCACTCAGCTCTGGCGGGACGTGGTCACGGAGGTCAGTCAGGATTTCCCCGAGGTGGACCTGCGGCATATATACGTCGATAATTGTGCCATGCAATTGATCTGGAATCCCTCACAATTCGATGTCATCGTGACGACCAATCTGTTCGGAGATATCCTGAGTGACGAAGCAGCCATGATCACCGGTTCCATTGGGATGCTGCCGTCGGCGAGTCTGGGAGTGAAGGGCGGCATGTATGAACCGATCCATGGCTCCGCTCCCGACATTGCGGGGCAAGACGTCGCCAACCCCCTGGCGACAATCTTGTCTGTAGCCATGATGCTCCGGTATTCCTGCGACATGGAACAAGAGGCCCGGCGCATAGAGGCGGCCGTACAGGAGGTTCTTCGCGCCGGTTTTAGAACGAAAGACATCCACCAGGAAGGGACGACCCTTGTCGGGACGGCAGCGATGGGCGATGAGGTTGTCAAACAGTTCATGAATCTTAAAACAGCATGATATTATTAACAGCTAATATGGAAGACCAAAAGAGGACTAAGAAAGAGCTGATCGAAGAACTCAATGGACTCCGTCAATGTGTAGCAGAATTGAAGGGTTTCGAAGAGGAAATCGAACATACAAGACTGAGTCAGGAGAAGTTCACAAAAGCATTCCTGCAAAATTCTATTCCCGTGGGTATCACAACCTTGGGCGAAGGCAGATTTGTTGACGTCAGCAATGCTTTTCTTAGACTGGTGGGACGTAATCGGGGTGAAGTTGTCGGACATACATCGACAGAAATCGGATTTATTACAGAAGAACAAAGATTGATATTTTTTAAAGAGCTAAACAAAAGAGGCCGCATTGAAAACTTCGAAATGAAAGTCGGAACAAAAGACGGAGCGTTGAGAGATGGATTATTCAATGCTGTCATGATGAGTATTAACAATGAAAATTATTTGCTGACAGTAATGACAGATATCACTGAGCGTAAACGGGCAGAAGAGGCGCTGAAGGAGAGCGAGGAGAAGTTTTCCGAATCTTTTTTGAAAAATCCGATTCCGATGGCAATTACTTCCATAAAGGACGGTCGGTATGTGGATACCAACGAGGCATTTGCAAAGGTTATGGGACTTAAGCGGGAAGAATTTATTGGCAATACTTCCAACAGCGTTGGCTACATCACTGCCGAACAGCGTGAACAGTTTCTGGATGAGTATCGCAAAAAAGGATCCGTAGAAAATCTTGAATTACAGATGCGCGTGAAATGCGGCGAATGGAGGCATGGCTTGTTTAATGCGTCAAAAATCACGATTGGCGCGGAAGATTTTTTCTTGACGATTGTGACAGATATTACAGAACTAAAAAAGATGGAGGAAACGCTGCGTCAGTCGGAGCAGCAATATCGGGAACTGGCGGCCGATTACCAAACCATTGTAGAAAATACTTCGGAGGGCGTCTATCGAAGTATTCCCGAAGGAAGTTACACTATGGCAAATCGCGCCTTCGCCAGCATGCTCGGGTATGATTCACCGGAAGAACTCCTGTCTTCCGTAACGAATGTAAATAAACAGATTTATGTTGATTCCGAACAACGTACGGAATCAATACGCAATGTCATGGAAGCGGGACATGGTGATTTTGAAGTTCAATTCAAGAGGAAGGATGGAAGTGTTGGGTGGCTTTCGAACAGTGTACGAGTTGTCTGCAATAAACAGGGGGAAATTAAATGTTTTGAGGGGATAACCAAGGATATCTCTGAGCGCAGGCTCGTAGAAGAAAAATCTCAGGGTATATTGAACTTCTTGCAAACACTAATCAACACGATCCCCAGTCCGATCTTTTGCAAAGATGTCAATGGACAATACCAGGACTGCAACACAGAATTCGAGGTCTATACCGGCTTCAAAAAGGAGGAGATCATTGGGAAAGGAGTCTATGACATATATCCCACGGACGTAGCCGACAATTACCATGAAATGGATTTAGCATTGTTTCGTCGACCAGGAAGGCAAATATATGAACAGCCTATAACATACGCTGATGGAAAAAAGCATGATGTCATTGTGAACAAGGCGACCTACCTGAATGCTGATGGTACCCTGGCTGGACTTGTTGGTGTCATGGTGGACATTACCGAGCGGAAACAAGCGGAGGAACAATTAAAAATTTACCATCAATATCTTGAAAAACAGGTTCAGGAGCGAACAGCGGAACTGGAAAAGAAAAACTTAACCCTCAGTGAACTCAATATTGCCCTAAAAGTGCTTTTACAGCACCGGGATGAAGACAAGAAAGAACTTGAAAATCGATTTGTTATGAACGTCAAAACCCTTATAATTCCCTTTGCGGAAAAAATGAAAAGATCCCACCTTGATGAACAGCAGTTAGCTTATCTGAGTATCATAGAGACGCATCTCAACGAGATCACATCGTCGATGATAAAAAAGATGCATCAATTCAATTTCACCCCTACTGAGATTGAAGTTGCATCTTTGCTAAAGGAAGGAAAGGCAACCAAGGAAATTGCCAGGATCATCGGAATAGCGACCAGTTCTATTAATACCCACAGAAACAATATCAGGAAAAAACTTGGCATCAGCAAGAAAAATATAAATCTTCGTTCTCATCTCCAGTCCTTCGATTAATGTTGAATTAATCTCCACAATAATTACATTAGAATTCAATATTGCCATTCTGGCGATCTGTGTCTATATGCGCGACCGAATCTAGAGAATAAAAGACTTATCCTGAATCCATTTACATAAGGAGAAGTAATGCCCTCAGCCGAAGTCGTCTGTCCTTTTTGTTCTTGCCCTGTCGATATTAAAAAATTTGGTAATGGATGGGTGGGTATATGTTGTCGCGAAGTTATTTATAATTCTGCTCAGTCGCCTGTGACAACAATGCCAGTAAATGAAGAGACCACAAAGAATATCGTCTCAAAACGGTCAAGTATCAAAAACTCCCCCAAAGCGCTCAACGGGAACTACTTATAAAGGTAGTTTTTATCAAGATCAGCCTTCAATAGTCAGAGTTGGGATCATCAGCACCTGCAGGGTGGATGGAGCAGAGTGCCTACACCGATTATCTTGCTCCACCCTTGCTGAAGGCTGCGCAGTAACAAGAGTTGATCTTTTGATCCCACTCCTCTATGCAACCTTTCAAATGGGAATTGTGATTTTATAAAAGGGTTGTCGTTTGTGCCCATAGTCACTTCTAAATATGACGCTCTCTATCATCGATAGAGCGATCTTCCCATTGTACCAAAGCATAATCACCTTGACGGATACAGTAATTTATGATTACCATGAACTGAATGTAACATACTCATATCAATAGGTAAAATAGATTATGTTAGGACATGTTCATGGTCCCCTTGTTTTTTGAATCCATACCCGTTACCCTGCCCCGTCCTGCTATCTACAGGCGCCTCGGTTACCGAAAGGAAGCTACCCGAATCAGCCTCGGGCATCGTCAGGAAGTGGAAGGGTATATTACCGAGACCCTGCCCCTGCTGCAATTGAAGGGAAGCGCCTTGCGCCTGCCGATCGAGCTTGAAGGGGCGGCGCTGATAAGCCTGCCGGAGGGGAACGCCTTTGCAAGCAGGAAACTGGCCCGGTTTCTCAAGGACGCCCGCGAAATCATCCTCATGGGGGCGACGCTGGGAACAGCCATCATGGAGGCCATTCAGGCCGATATAGGTGGACGGAATGCGACCCGAGGCGTGGTTATGGATGCTACGGCCAGTGAGGTCGTGGATACAGGTCTCGACTGGATCATGGGCTACTTCCGGCAAGCCCTCCGGCGGGAGGGAAAAACGCTTTTAAATAGTCGTTTTTCCGCTGGTTACGGAGACTTTGCGCTGGAAAACCAGCAGCTTATGCACCGGCTCCTGCAAATGGACAGATTGAATGTAACGATCACGGAAAGCTGCATACTTGTCCCGGAGAAATCCGTGACCGCCGTTACGGGAATAATCTTGACTGAAACGTCTCATTATTCACCCCCACCATAACCTTCCCCCTTTGCTTTGAAAAGGGAGGGAATTTCTGTGTTTTTTGCAAGGGTGTCGACCCTAATTTTCATTATGGGCAAAACGATAAAGGAAAAAGGGGCGGGGTGAGGATTTTTTGTTGTCATTTGATCCCAGCTTGTTATAAGAATTTCCGTCCATGCGACCTTGAGGGTTTGTAAATTAACAGTTTCATCAGGAGAATCATTTTGAATAAAGGCAGAATAAAGACATTACTCAAGAAAAGGATACTCATCCTCGACGGCGCCACGGGAACAGAACTGCAGAAGCGGGGCATGCCTGCCGGCGTCTGTCCCGAACGGTGGTGCACGGAGAACCCGGAAGTTATCCAGGCGGTCCAGCGGGATTATCGGGAGGCAGGTTCAGATATGGTTTATACCTGCACCTTTGGCGGCAACCGCCTGAAGTTGTCGGAATATGGTATCACCGACGTTAAGGAGATCAACCGCAAACTGGCCGTCCTTTCCCGGCAGGCAGTTGGGTCCGGGGTGCTGGTGGCGGGGGATATCGGTCCTACCGGCCGGTTTATCGAGCCCTTTGGCGACCTTCCCTTTGAAGAAGCCGTGGCGATTTTCAAGGAACAGGTGGCGGGTCTTGTGGCCGGGGGTGTGGATCTCTTTGTCATCGAGACCATGATGGACATCCAGGAAGCAAGGGCGGCCCTGCTGGCGATAAAAGAAACGGGCGACTATTTCACCATCGTCACGATGACCTACGAGCCGGATGGGCGCACCCTGAATGGTACGGACCCGGTTACGGCCCTCATTACCCTCCAGAGTCTCGGGGCCGACGCTGTGGGCTGCAATTGCTCGGCGGGACCTGAGGCGATGATGGAATGGATCGAAGCGATGAAGCCTTACGCCACCGTTCCCCTGGCGGCCAAGCCCAACGCGGGGATTCCCCGCTTGGTGGGGATAACGACGACCTTTGACATGGATGCCACTGCCTTTGGCGCCTTCAGCAAATCTTTTGCCGCTGCCGGCGTTAACCTCCTGGGCGGGTGTTGTGGAACGACGCCGGATCATATCGGCGCTCTGAAGCGGGCTCTGGAGGCGACGCCCCCGGCGCCGCCGCGAAGGAAATCCCTGGCGGCTGTGAGTTCCGCCCGGGGACACGTCATCCTCGACCGTGACAAGCCCCTGTTCGTTATCGGCGAACGGATCAATCCCACGGGCAAGAAGGCCCTCCAGCAGGAACTACGGGAAGGCAAGACATCCCTGGTGCGGCAAATGGCCAGGGAGCAGGAAGAGCAGGGCGCCGATCTTCTCGATGTGAATGTCGGCGTTCCCGGCATTGACGAGCCGCTGGCTATGAAATCCCTCCTCCGCGCCTTGGCCGGAACAACGGGTCTTCCTCTGGTGATCGATTCTCCCAAGTTGGATACCATCGAGGCGGCCCTGCGACTCTATCCGGGACGGGCCCTCCTCAATTCCATCTCCGGAGAACGGGAAAAGATGGAGAAGCTCCTGCCCCTGGCGGCGCGCTACGGGGCCATGTTCATTCTTCTCCCCCTCCTCGACGGAGAGATTCCGGAGACGGCCGCGGGGCGCGGCAAGGTTGTCCGTGACGTTTATCGGGCGGCGCGGCGCCATGGTTTTACCAAGGAAGATATCATCGTTGACGGACTGGTAATGACCGTTGCCGCCAATCCCGACGCCCCCGGCGAGACGTTAAAAACCGTCTCCTGGTGTTCCCGGTCCTTCGGCTGCCGGACGGTGCTGGGAGTTTCCAACGTGTCCTTCGGGATGCCGGAGCGGAAATGGTTGAATGCGGCCTTTCTGACCATGGCCCAGGCTGCGGGGCTGACGGTGGCTATTGTCAATCCGGCCAATCTGGAATTAACGGCGATGAAAAAGGCGGCCGACGTCTTCCTGGGAAAAGAGCGGGGGGCGGCGATCTATATCGAATCTTTCCGTGACGGAGAGAAAACCGAGAAGAAACCTGCCGGGGGAGCGCCACTTACCCCTTCCGAACAGGTTCACCAGGCGATCCTCGCCGGCAATCGCGATGATATCGTCAGTCTCATCGCGGGGCTGCTGAAAAACGACGACGTCATGTCCGCCGCCCGGATTGTCGAGGAATTCATGATTCCGGCCATCCTCAGGGTGGGGGAGCTTTATGAACAGAAAACCTATTTCCTCCCCCAGTTGATTGCCAGCGCCGAGGCCATGAAGAAGGGTCTTGACCATCTGGAGCCCCTGCTGCGGGCAGCAAAGTCCCAGGGAACAAGCAAGGGAGTCATTCTGCTGGCGACGGTCCAGGGCGATATCCACGACATCGGGAAAAACATCGTCGCCCTGATGTTGAGAAACTACGGCTATGACGTCATTGACCTGGGGAAGGATGTGGCGACGGAGACTGTTATTGAGCATATGAAAAAATGCAAGCCCGATGTGGTCGGCCTGTCGGCCCTGATGACCACGACGATGACCGCCATGCAGAATGTTATGATGTTGGCCCGCCAGGAAGGTTTGAACACGCCTTTTATCCTGGGCGGCGCCGTTGTTACCGAGGCCTACGCGACCTCCCTGAGGGCGAAATATGCCCGGGATGGCGTCGAGGCGGTGCGGGTCGTGGAAGCACTGTTGAAACGCGCGTGACGGTCTGACGCCACGAAACAAAGGGAAATAAAAATATTAGGAGAACTGATGCTGCCATGACGATAGAGAAAATGAAAGCCCGCCTCATCGAGATTATCATCGACAAGTCGTTTCAATACCGTGACAATCCACCTTTCACCCTTGCCTCGGGGAAAACGAGCAACTTCTATTTCAACTGCAAACCCACGACCCTCGATCCCGAAGGGATGAACCTGATCGGGGGAATCCTCTTTCAGATGCTTTCCGCCGCCGATGTTACCGCCACCGGCGGCCTGACCCTGGGCGCCGATGCCCTGGCCAATGCCCTGGCCGTGATCTCCTATCAGCAGGGAAAGCCCATCAAGGCCTTTATTGTCCGGAAGGATGTGAAAGACCATGGAACAAAGAGCGCTATAGAGGGGGGTGTCCGGACCGGGGAACGGGTGGTGATCCTCGATGACGTTATCACGACCGGAGGCTCCACGATTACGGCCATAGAAAAGGCAAAAGGGGCGGGGCTGGTTATTGATCGGGTGATCGCCCTCATCGATCGGGAAGAAGGGGGAAAGGAGAACATCCTGGCCCATGTCCCCAGGGTGGATGCCGTAGTGACACGTTCAGAAATCATGGCTGCCTATAAAAAAGATCTTGCGTGACCGTTTGGTCTGAGGTAAAGGCGGTGCAAAATTTTGATATGAATGCATGGGAAATGTTCAATAAACGTTTTTTCGCCATAATCCTGGTAGTTGTGCTTGTGATTTTTATTTCAGCGGGAGATCTCTTTTCCGTTCTGGAAGAATCAGTCGTGGTGGCTAAATACAGATCGCCCCGGTTGGTCGATGGCGTCCCGGAAGGCTGGACCCTGATGAAGCACAGCGGCACCCCGAATATAAATCTAGTCAGGGCGGGAGATGCCTATTATGTCAGGATGATAAGTGATCCCCGTTCGGGATTCGGCATCGAAAGGAACATGCGGGTTGATCTCAAGGAATATCCCTATCTCAACTGGACATGGCGGGCAACAAAACTTCCCAAGGGAGGGGATGTCCGCAAATCCGCAACGGATGATCAGGCCCTGCAGGTCTATGTGGTTTTTCCCTCCACGGTTTTCCCTGAAAAACTCAATACCCCGATCCTGACTTATATCTGGGACAATGAAGCCCCGAAGGGCCTGTCGACTCGGAGCCCTAAGCCCTTCCTGAAGAGGATACGTTACCTCGTTCTCCGTAACAAAACCGATCAACTGGGGAACTGGTACACCGAGAAGAGAAATATCTACGAAGACTATAAGCGGATTTTCCGGGACATCCATGGAGGAGAACCCATGGGGGCGATCCATGGCGTCCGTTTTTACATCAATTCCCAGAATACCAGGAGCAATGCCGAAGGCTATATAGGGGAGATGTCCTTCAGCAAAAACTGACGGCTTCGTAAGAAGTCCGGATGCTGCGTTGCGCCGCATCCATCGGCACTGCGGCGTACGCCAAGTACGCCTCATTCCTCAGTATCTGCACGCCTTGCCTGCGGATTTTTTAAAAAGCCGTCGATTATGTCAAACTTTTCAACTTTTTAGGGATTCCTCAAAACTGATGAAAAAGAGAATCCTCATCATCTGCGTCACCCTTGTTAGCATCCTGATAACGGGCGGCCTGTTCGTCGTCTATTTCTATCAACAAATCCAAAATCTTGAGGCATACAGGCCGACCATCGTGGACTACGCGAAAAAGGCCCTGGATCGGGATATTCAATATGCATCCGGCCATGTCTCCTTTGGCTTTTGGCCGGCGCTGACCTTTGACAGGGTTGCGATCATGGAGAAGAATAGTTGCGACCCTTTTGTCTCAGTGGCGCGGCTGACCGTTCGCGTCGCCCTGCTGCCCTATCTGCTGGAGCGGAAAATCATCCTGAAGGAAATTGATCTGCAACAGCCTTATATTGTCATTATCCGGGACAAACAGGGGAAGTGGAATATTGACGATCTGATGGAAACGAAAAAAGAACCGCCCGTGGAACTCGGCGGTCTGACTGTTCAGGGAGGGGCCGTAACGTTACGTGATCTATGGATAAGCCCGAAAGGGATTCAAGCCGATTTTAAGGATGTCCGCCTTAAAATCGATCAGATACAGCGGGAAAGGAAGACCAGTTTTCAGCTTGAAGCGGTCCTCTCGGAAAGCGCCCGTAGGGCCAGTCTGGCGGTGGAAGGATCTCTTTATCTCCCCCGGTATCCGGAACCACTCATTAATAGCCGGATCGATTCCCGGCTCCGTATTCAGGAACTCGATCTCGCCACTTGCCGGCCCTATTACGGCGGTAAAGTTCCTTTTCAGCAGTTAGCCGGTCTGCTTAATGTCAATATCGCCATCAAAGGTCAAAAACAGGAGTTTACCTCTTCCGGGGCTATAGAACTTAAAAATGTAAAGTTTCAGTATCCCCGGGTATTTCCAGGTCCGCTGGCGCCAACCTCATTGCGCCTGATCTATAATCTAAAACGCACCCCCGAGGAGATTTTCCTGAACAAGGCCGAACTTGCCGTTGATGATGTCATGATTAAAGGGCAGGCTGCAATCAGGGAATTGCGGACAGAAGATCCATTCATTGATGTAAAGGCCACGCTGGGGCCTTTTGATCTGGAAAAATACGGACAATATGTCCCTTATGGCATCATCCACCCGGTAACGGCCGCGTTTATCAAGGAACATATCCGGGCCGGTCTTTTCCATATCCAGGAGAGTTCTTTGAAAGGCCGGTTGAGCCAACTCCGAAAGTGGGGAGGGGCAGATCACAACGATCTCCTCGTTGTGAAGACTTCCGTGTCAAAGGGTGTCGTAGGTTTTGGCAACTCGACACCAGTCTTTAACGGCATCACGGGAGAACTGGTGTTTATGGAACGGGATATTCAGTTCAATCAGCTGACGGGATATTTCGGGACCTCACCCGTTACCTTGACCGGAAAAATTGCCGGATATCCCCTCCCTGAACCTGCCACCTATCCCTTCAACGCCACCGTTCAGCCGACAAACCGCGAACTGGCCTGGCTGATCGGGGAAGATCTGATGAAAAAGCTGTCTTTAAGCGGTAATACAACCTTGAAGTTGAGCGGCTTGGGACCATTGGCCAATTATCGCCTGAATGGGGAATGGAACCTGACGCCGGCCCGCTACCGATATGGCGATGTCATGATCAAGCCGGCAGGGCAGAAAAACCAGCTGGATTTTGTGGCGGCGATCAGGGACGGGAAGCTGCAGATGGACCCGTTTAATTATTCTTTGGGAACCCTTGTCCTGTCGGGAACCTTGACGTCACCCCTTAAGGATGCAAAACAGCCATATTCCATGTCTTTTCACACGAATACGGTCAACCTCCGGGATCTCCAGACTTACTTTCCTGAACTCAAACGGCGGCAGGCGGAGGGTTTGGCTCAAGCCGTAATCACCGGCGAGGGAGGGGGAAAAACAGGGACGCCCGACCGTTGGCGCGGCGATATTTCCATGCAGGGAACGTCCTTCCATCTGTCGGAAAATATAAAAATAATTAAGGACGTGAATGGTTCAATACACCTGGAAGGCGAAAAAGCAACCTCTTCCCGTCTATCCGGACGTTATGGCGAGACGCCCTTTACCGTGGGTGGTGAGGTTGCGGATTTCAAAGCCCCGGTCTTTTCCATGACGTTTTCCCTACCCATTTTTCATCCCGAGGATTTTAATTATCGAAGCCTGCCGGCAGGGTATCAGATACGTGATATCAGCGGCGATGTTTCCTTCCGGAATGATCTCTGGCAGGTCCGCTCGCTGTCCGCCCGTCTCAACGATTCGGTTGTGACGGCTAGGGGGTCTGTTCAGGATGGCCGGGAAAGGGTCATCAAGGGCGACGTTTCTTTCTCTTACCTCAAGGGGGAGGATCTGGCGGCGATGATGAAATTGGAGAAAACAGGGGGTAAGAAAACAGCAGCCCCCCCATTATCCATACAGACCACGGTCCGGGCAGCGACGGGCAAGCTCGGGGGACTGTCTTTTTCAGACTTCCGCGCCGACCTTACTTATAATGCAAACAAGCCCGAATTCCCCCCGCTCATAAAAGCCGCAGTCCGGGCGACCGGAGGTAAACTCGATGATCTGTCCCTTAAAGATCTTCACGCCGATCTTAGCTATAATTCAGAAAAGCTTGAATTTTCGTCGCTTACCTGGGCCATGCAGGACGGACGCGGCGCCGCCAAAGGATCTACCCAGTTTCCGGCGGCAAGTTCCCCGCGCCATCAGTATCAATTCCAGCTTGACCGGGTGCCGGCAGAGGCCCTTTTCTGGACAGCGGAGAAAGCGGAGAAAGACCAGCGGGTCAAGGGGACCGTGACGGCAAAAGGCGATCTCACCGCCACCGGAAAAACCGCCGCCGAGCTGAAAGCGTCTGCCGCTGGCATGGTGAATATGTATATCGAAAAAGGAATAATTAGGAAAGTCAATACATTATATAAAATATTTTCCGTTCTCAATATGTCTCAGTTATTGAAATTTAAACTTCCCGACATGACTGCGGACGGAATGCCGTATAATTCCATTACGGCAACTCTACTTTTTAAAAACGGGGTCATGACAAGCAAAAATTTCTATATCGACAGCGAAGCCATTAATATCCTCGCCATGGGCAGTATGGACATTATTCAGGAAAAGATTGACCTTAAAGTCGGTCTGCAACCCCTGCAAACTTTGGACAAGATCGTCAGCAGGATTCCGGTGGTGGGCTGGATCCTGACGGATGAAGATAGAAGGTTTATTACTGTCTATTTTGAAGTAAAAGGACCAGTGGGAGATCCTGAGGTCAAGGCCATTCCGGGAAGGGAATTATCAGCAGAAGGCCTCGACATGGTTAAAAGGGTATTCAAACTTCCCCAAAAACTTATTACCGATACGGGGGAAGTCCTTTACTGATAGGATATTCGTAGCCGGTTAACGGCCAGATGGGCCTGCCGGATAGGCTCCGGCAGCCGGTATCCACGGCAGCACTTCAGGGTGACCTCCCTGGATCTCTCCAGACTGATCAGATGTCCCGGAGAGACGAAAACCGGACGCACTCGGGCCTTGGTTCTCAAGACAGACCCGATCACCTGTTCCTGATAAAGCAGGTCCTCATGGTCCCCCGGTAATGGTCCCGGTTCCCGGTGCTCCCCGCAAAGGCGTGATTTAGCGCAGCCAATTGCCGGAATATCGAGAAAAAGACCCATGTGTGCGGCGAGGCCAACTCCCCGGGGATGAGCAATACCTTGGCCATCAAATATGATAAGGTCCGGCACTCGCATCATATTTTTAAAAGCCTTCAATAAAACCGGTCCTTCTCGGAAACTCAACAATCCGGGAATATAAGGGAAAGATGCCCTTTCGATGGCATGGGCCTTTTCGATTGGCTGCATATCTGGATAGGACAGAAGTACGACTGTGGCAAAGAATAAATCGCTGTTGCGCCCATAGGAAATATCCGCGCCGGCGATTAAATGTATCGGCCCGGTTTTGATTCGGTCATGAAGAATAAGTTGCTTCTTTAAGGTATTCTGGATAGATACGGCTTCTTCGTAAGTGACATTCCATGGATGAGGAAGACTCAAATTCAGGGGTTGCTTTTCGGGTCGTGGTGCCGCCATTTTCCTGTCTGTACCCTGAGGCGGTGAATGAAGTCACCCGTCAGGGTATAATCTTGCGGGCCTGTTCGATATCCTTCCGGATCTGGACGATCAGCTCCGCCGGACCATTGAATTTTTTCTCTTCCCGGAGTTTCTCAATGAAAAGGATTTCCAGGGTTTTCCCGTAGATGTCTCCTTTAAAATCGAGGATATGGACTTCAATAGACATTTGATTGTCATCGAAGGTCGGGTTCATACCGATATTAAGAACACTGCCGTAGGTTTGATCATCGATCCTGGCCAGGGCTGCGTAAACGCCAGGGGCAGGAACAAGCGCCTTTTCAGGTTCAATATTAGCGGTGGGGAAGCCAAGACCGGCGCCGCGATTATGCCCCGGAACAACCCTGCCCACAAGATTGTAAGGTCGCCCCAGCCAGGCCGCCGCCGCTTTAACGTCGCCGGCGAGGATGGCGTTGCGCACCAGGGTGCTGCTGATAATCGTTTCATCCACCTGGAAGGCCCTCATTACCTCCACCTCAAAACCCAGTTTCTGCCCCTGAGCGATAAGAAAAGTTTCATTTCCTTCTTTACCTTTACCAAAGGTATAATCATGGCCAATCAGGATTTTTTTTATCCGTAATTTTCCCCACAGGAGATCACAGACAAACTCTCTGGCAGTTGTTTTTGAAAAATCAAGATTAAAGGGAATTATGATCAGCCCATCAACACCCTGGGCCTCAATAAGGCGGATCTTTTCCTCAATCGATGTGATCAGATAGAAGGGACGGCGGTCCGGATGCAGGACCATCTTCGGATGGGGATCGAAGGTGAGGACTACCGCTTGCCGTTGCGCGTTCCGGGCCTGATCGACAAGATGCCGAAACAGGAACTGATGCCCCTTGTGGACGCCGTCGAAGTTACCTATGGTCAGGTAAGAACCGGTTAATTCATCGGGAATATTGTCTATTTGATGGATGGTTTTCATAGGGCGCCACCATAGCACGAATCCGTTAATTTTCAAGATCAATTTTGCTTGACAAGGCAAGGACGACAAGTGTAAAAAGCGGGCAGAAAAAACATGCCGAAGTGGCGGAATTGGTAGACGCGCTAGGTTCAGGGTCTAGTGGGTGTACGCTCGTCCCGGTTCAAATCCGGGCTTCGGCACCATAAGAAAAACAGGGGGTTAGCTGATTTATCGGTTAGCCCTCTGTTGCTTTGAGGGGTGCTTGGTCAACGTTTTGGTCAACACTTTTCAAAAAGCCTTCCATTTGGTCAACGGCTTTTCTGGCGTCCGGGTTGAGTCTGTATAAGTACACCTGTATATTCTTAAGGATGTCAACACAATCCCTGAAAGAAAAATACTTACGCCATGTCTTCATTAGACTCTGGGATAAAAGTGCGTAGGGCGATTCACCCTGCGAAATGCTTTACGCATTTCAGGTGGCAGCGATGGGTGTTTCTGACTGATGCGCGGCGGATCATCCTTGTATAAAAAGCACATAAAATCATATATATGCGCAATATTTATGTCGTTCCGCCGCCCTTGGCACGCATTGTGATTATAGATAAGGCAGGACTTCGGCCACCAATAATTAATAATCATCTGACAAAAAGGGAAGGAATCACAAATATGCCAGCTAAACAGAAAAAGGAGGCCGTCATGGCAAAGTCAATAAAGGCAGCAAAAACAATGAAAGCACCTAGGAAAGCGAAAAAAAATGATGATGTCGACAGGGCATTTGAAATGACTTCAGAAGATCTTCCGGAGAAATGGAAGGACAAACTGGAGATGTTTTTTGAGGAAAGCGAGGCCGGGATTCATGATCACTGGCATCTAAAATCGGAAGAGATAGGCAGCATCGATGTGTATCATACCTTCGGGCGCTATGATATTACGAACCTTGTTGAAGGTAACATCAAGGTTTTCCTAAAGGGACGGGCGGTAAAGATGCGGGGACAAGAGACCAAGGTCTTCAAGATTGAAGAAGGATATATTATTTCCCCGGCAGTTTATGAAAACGCCAGTTGCTTCCGGTACGCCCTGCCAACGGAGGGTGAATCCGCATAACGGGCCATTAAGATTATCACCAATCCGTTGTTATAAACGGAGGAAAAACAGGAGCCGTTCCACAGGGGGGGAAGCTCCTGTTTTTTTATGACCTTCCTTGACTCCCGCAAGATTTCCCGCTATCGTTACGTTAGAAATTCATCCTGATCAGAGGACGCAGAGGGTCCATGGAAGTCTTTACATTAGCCGTTGTCAGCCTGGCCATCGCTGTTTTTCTTTTTTTTACCAAGCGGCAGAACCGGATACATCTGTCGTTTGCCTGCCTGTGCCTGGCCATTTTTTTCTATAAAGGGGGCAACTTTCTTTCCATTCATTTCCACTCCGGCTTCTGGAGTATGGTGGAAATGCTCGGTCTCCTGGCCTTCTCTCCCCTGATCATTTCCTTCGGGCGTCTGCTGCTCAGCGATCAGAGCTTCCTGTCTCTACGCCAGACCATGGCGGCGGCATTTATCAGTCTGATTCTGATTGTTTCCCTGTTCACTCCCCTGGCGGACTGGCCCTACTGGAGCATGCTGATCTATGTTTACCCCGCTTCTGTCCTGGCTTTTTGTTACGGCGCCCTGATTCTCTTCATCCGCAGCAAGCCCGCGAGTGTGGAAAGAACGAGGATGCTGTATCTTTCCATCGCTTTCGGGATGGCGGCCCTCATCAGTGCCTGCGATGTCATCAAGCTTTTCGGATATGATTTTTCTCCGCTCTACAATATTTTTATCGCAGTTCTCATGTATATGATCTTTTTGATCGTCAATCACCCTCAACTTATGGATCTGCACGAGGTGATGGCCCGTGCCTTGATCACCGGCGTACTGACCCTGTGTGCGACCCTGGTGATCTACGTCTTTATCCGGCTCTTCGGCAGCCCCTCTTCCTCGTCTCTGACGTATATTCTGCTTGCGTCCTTTCTCATTGTCATTTCCATTGAACCGTTGAAACAGGTCCTCAAGAACATCTTCAGTTGGATCTATCCGGAGAGTAAGGAGGCCTTCAATTTCCTCTATGCCTTCAATCAAAAGCTGGAGCGGGAAAAGAGCATGCTCCTGGAAGAAATGGCCCCCGTGCTGGCCCATGAAATCCGCAACCCCCTGGGATCGATCAAGGGAGCGGCGCAGTACCTGCGCTCCGAGGTTATGACCGATGAGGACAAGCGCCTCATCGACGTAATCATCGAGGAGGTAAACCGTCTCAATAGGGTCGTCAACCAGTTCTTGAGTTATGCGAAACCCTATAGTCTCAATCTGAAGCTTCAGGATGTCAACGCCGTCATTGCCAAGGCCATATCGATCGTCAAGGCTAATGATCTGACGGAAAAGATCGTGATCGAAGAGGAGTTGCGGCCAGATCTGCCGCTGGTCAATGTGGATGCGGAACAGTTGATCCAGGTGATTCTTAATATCGCCGTCAATGCCCTGGAGGCCATGCCCGAGGGGGGTAAACTCATTTTCCGAACCCGTCGGATCGACAGCGACCAGGGTAAGGCAGTAGGTATTTCCATTCGGGATACGGGAAAAGGGATAAAAAAGGATGAGCTGCGCAACGTCTTTAAACCCTTTTTCACGACCAGGGAGCGGGGCGTCGGCTTGGGTCTGGCCATCTGCCAGCGTATTATCAAGAGTCATGGCGGCCATATCCGGGTAAAATCCATCCCCGGACAGGGAAGTATTTTCTATATCCGCCTACAGCGGGCGGTATTATCTTAGCGGGGTTTCTATGAGCAAGATTCTGGTCGTGGATGATGAGATCAACATGCAGGTGGTGCTCCGGGCCATGCTGAAAAAAGAGGGATACGAAGTTCTGACGGCCCCGGACGGACGGGAGGCCCTCAAGGTATTAGCGGCCGGAAGGGGAAACATCGATGTGGTGGTTACGGACCTCAAAATGCCAAATCTTGATGGCATGGGGCTTCTGGAACGGGTGATGAAGGATTATCCGTCTACCCCGGTGATCATGATTACCGCCCACGGGACAGTGGCCACGGCAGTAGATGCCTTAAAAATGGGGGCCTTTGATTATGTTACCAAGCCTTTTGAACAAGATGAACTCAAAAATGTCATCTTCAAGGCGATCAAAACGAGACGGCTAAACAATGAGGAATTCGTTGCCAGTTCCGACGACATTGACCGTTATGGCATTATCGGCGCCAGCAGTCCGATGATCGAGATATTTGAGACGATAAAGCGGGTAGCCCCGACGACGACAACAATCCTCATTTCCGGGGAAACGGGGACGGGGAAGGAACTGATTGCCAACGCCATCCATATTAACAGCCCCCGGAAGAACAATCCCCTCATCAAGATCAACTGTGCAGCAATTGCAGAAAACCTCATGGAAAGCGAGCTCTTCGGTTATGAGCGGGGGGCCTTTACCGGCGCTGTCGTCACCAAGCCGGGACGTTTTGAGTTGGCCCACAAGGGGACTCTCTTTCTCGACGAAGTTGGAGAGCTGCCCAAAGAGATGCAGGTAAAACTGCTACGGGTCATTCAGGAACAGGCCTTTGAACGGGTCGGAGGATTGAAGACCATTAAGGTGGATGTGCGCCTCATCACGGCTACGAACAGGAACCTCTTCCAGGACGTCAAGGAAGGGCGTTTCCGTGAAGATCTCTTCTATCGCCTCAATGTTCTCCCCATCCAACTGCCGTCCCTGCGGGAAAGAAAAGACGATATTCCTACCCTGACCGCCTTTTTCATTGACCGGTTCAACAACAAGTTGTCCATGGATATCAAGGGATTGGACGAAGAGGTCATGGATCTGTTTGTCGATTATGACTGGCCGGGCAACATCAGGGAAATGGAAAATCTCCTCGAAAGGCTCGTTCTGATGGCCAGGGGACAGACGATAACCCTTGAAGACGTCCCGGGAGAAATCAAGACGGCCGTCTATGAACAATCCCTGCTGCCACCGGAAAAACAGAAGAGCCAGTTCAAGGATTTCATCCGGTCCCAGACGGAGGACGTTGAAAAACAGATGATCGCCCGCTGCCTAGATGAATGCGGCGGTAACGTCACCCGGGCTGCCCAGCATCTGGGCCTCAGCCGCAAGGGTCTCCAATTGAAAATGATCAAGTACAACCTGCGAAAATAACCGAGCTCTCTTTTTATATGGAGAAAATATTCGGAATGAAAAGTTTTGAGCTGAGGTGAAATGATTCCTTCAAAGTCAGAACGAAGAATGAGGAAATTTTCTAATAAATAGAACCGTCCCCATTATTCCACGGGAGGCATTGGAGGTCACAGATTGTAACTTCCAAATTTTCTGAGAAAGATATTGGTCATCTCCAGATAAGGGCGCATGGCCCTTGTTCCGCCTCCGGCAGCGACGATGGGGAGGATTTGGGCAGCGTCGATGATTCTTACTCCTCCGAGTTGAGTCACGGGGGTGTCGGCAAAGAGATCGGGCAGCATGGGGGTGGAGGGGCCCAGCAGAGCCACATGGCGGGGGGTGCCAAGGTCGTTCAAGATATCTTCAAGGTCGTCATAAAGAAGAGTCGTAGCGGTTAGTATGGCCACGGTACAGCTTTTCAGTATGGTCCGGCGCTCCCTCCTAGAGAGGACCAGGCCTTTGGCGGCGTCCTTTTCCAGGACGGTGAGCGATGCCCCCTTGCTTTCTATCCTCTCCAACAGCGGCGTAAAACGCCCCACCATTGCGACCTTATCCTCAGGCGTCAGATGGAGAAAGTCAAAGGAGTCTCCTCCCATATCACTGTGATCCTGGCGGATCAGGGCATTGGCCGTCGCCAGGGCCAATGCCTTTTTCAACGGGGCACCTTTTTCGGTGAGCCATTCCAGGACTGCTGCGGCGCCGGCGCCAGTCAGGGTTATGGACGGGTAAAATATCTCCCCTCCCCGGGACGGTTCCGCAGCGGGAACATCGGACAAGCCAGGACAAACATCGGCATAAGGGGGGCTAAGCGGGGGAGGGGGGCTGGCGCCATGAGTAGGAAACCCGGACAGACCGAGACGGCCGTTGTCAAGGCGGACAGCTATATAAGCTTGCCCCAGGTGAACGTCTGCTATCGTCCGTGTTTTTACCTGGTCGCGAAGAAGCTCATACAGGCGAATTGAAAGGTCACCTAATTTTAACATAACCATTTATCTCCCGGACATCGCTTTTCGATCAGAACGATCTTATGAAGACAGGCCCTGTCCTTTCTGTGAAGCATATACAGAACCGCCCCCGTTGTCAATTGCCTGCGTTCTCTTGACGCCTTGGAAAAGGAGAGCTTATCAGACAAATACCGATCTCTTTCCTTCCCGCCCCCTTACCTTGAAAAACGTCCTGTTCTCATTTCATATTCAGTATTCCCCTGATTGTTAAAAAACGTCCTTTTGATTATCTTAGGGTCGAAAGAAACAAAGATAGGAGGACAGAGACCATGAACACCATCCTCAACGAAAGAATCGAGTTCAACCCCCAGCACGACGTTCTGGGCAAGACGATAGAGAGAAACAGAAACGGCTGGCGGCATCGGGCCGTTCTGAAAGGATTTTAACCAAGCTGATGAGAGAGGAGGCAAAAGCCATGAGAAAAACAGGAGCCAAAGACAGAGAGAGATTTGCAAAGAAGGCTGGCAAGACCTGGATTGATCCCATGTGTACACCCGTCGAGACCAGGTAGTCAGAACGTAACAGAGATTGTTGATGAGAAAGAGAGAGGCGTAAAAACGAACGCTCTGTGAAAAACCTGCCTCTCTCAGAGTTCAAGGGGCGGGATCGATAGATCCCGCCCCTTGTTTTTTATAATCGGTTCAACAACCTCCCTCATTCGGAAAGTTTGCCGCCGTCCCTGTAATTAACAATTCTTAGGGGATTGCTGCTAATAACCGAGCGCCGATCCTTCCCGCCGCGGATCTGCGGCGCCATAACGCATCGATGTTTTTCCATCGACCAAAATGCTGGAGGAAGCCCCCATCGCGGCCCCCACCGTAACGGTATGACCCATGTCCGACAGTAGCTTGATTGTATCGGGGCTTATTCCCTTTTCAATCTGTAGCTCGTCGGGAAGCCATTCATTATGAACCCGCGGAGCATTCACAGCTTCCTGGATGTTCATCCCATGGTCGATGATGTTCATGATCACCTGCAGGTTGGTAGAAATTATCCGGCTGCTGCCGGGACTCCCCGTGACAAGAAAGACCTTACCGTCCTTCATGACGATCGTCGGGGACATGGCGCTCAACATCCGCTTATTGGGGGCGATGGCGTTCGCTTCGCCCTCCCGTATCCCGCTCTCGTCGATTCTGCCCGGCCGGACGTTGAAATTGTCCATTTCATTGTTAAGGAGAAATCCCGCCCCTTCCACGACGATGCCGTTGCCGAAATTGCCGTTGAGAGTATAGGTGCTGGACACTGCATTGCCTTCTTTGTCGACGACCGAAAAATGAGTCGTTTCGTCACGTTCATATCTGGGTGCGTCGCCAGGCCTGATATCCTTGCCGGCCGTGGCCTTGCGGGGGTTTATTTTTGCACGCAGGTCGGCAGCATAGCGTTTCGATGTCAAACCTTTAACCGGGACCTTCACGAAATCGGGATCCCCCAGATACTCGGAGAGATCGGCAAAGGCCCTTTTCATCGCTTCCGCCGTCAGATGAATCGTCGCGGCCGAATTATGCCCCGAACGGCCAAGGTCGAAACCCTCCAGAATATTGAGAATCCCGATGATATGAACCCCGCCGGCGCTGGGCGGAGACATCGAAATGACGTCATAACCGCGATAACTACCACGCACTGGCGTCCGGAGCAATGGCTCGTAGGCCGCCAGGTCCTCGCTGGTGATAAGCCCGCCGTTCTCCTGCATCTGTTTTACAATCAGGCCGGCAGTCGCGCCTTTATAAAAGGCATCCGGACCATCCTTGGCGATGGCCTTCAAGGTGCCGGCCAGGTCCTTCTGCACCAGCATGTCACCGGCTTCATAAAGTTTGCCGTCCGGCTTGACGAAGATTTTCGCTGTTGCCGGATAGGCTCTCAGCAGCGTTTCGTAAGCCTTCATGTCGGCGGCTAGCTTTCCGTTCACCATGAAGCCTTCCTCGGCATACTTGATCGCCGGGGCCAACGCCTGTGCGAGTGATATGGTGCCGAATTTCTTTAGCGCCATGGCCAGTCCGGCAACTGTTCCGGGCACCGCTGTTGCCAGATGGCTCTGACGCCTTAGCTTTAGGTCGGCGTTTCCATCCCTGTCCATGAACAAATTGCGAAACGCCCTGCCGGGGGCCTTCTGCCAGTAATCGATGGCCACAATCTCTCTCGTCTTGACGGAATGGATGAGCATGAACCCGCCACCGCCGATATTACCGGCACGGGGTAGCGTCACGGCCATGACAAAGGCCACGGTTACAGCGGCGTCAACGGCGTTGCCGCCCCCCTTCAGGACCTCAAGTCCGGCCCGCGCCGCTGCTTCCTGCCCCGCAACAACCATCCCGTTTTTCCCCTGGGACGGAAATACCAGGGCATTTTCCAAACCGCAAGCGGTCTGAACGTGAGCTGTAAGCGCGATAGCGCACAGGGCTGCGTAAAGTGTAATGAGCTTTAATGCCTGCTTTTTCATAGTGCAAAGCGCCCTCCTTAATGAAATAAATCGTTAGCTTGCGCGGACGAAATTATTAGCCCATTTTTCTTTTAAATGTCCAGCTCAAACCTTCAGGATCAGGCGCATGGTTTTGAAGCACGACCTGCATCCTACCGTTGTACCTTCGGTCTTTTCCATCTTGACACACAACGCCCATGCCCTTATAGTTGGAGGCATATGTAACGGAATAGAAAGGAGATTGAAATGTTTGATTATTTGCTTACAAAGGAACAATTAGCCATTCGGGACGAAGCCCGGGACCTGGTCAAGTGGGTCCCCCGCCAGATGATCCTCGATATGGACCAGGATAAGATCCGCTTTCCCAAGGAATTTCTCTCCGAGGCGGGGCGCCGGAACCTCCTCGGCTGTCGCTACCCTCGGGAATGGGGTGGCCGGGGAATGGACTGGGTTACCACTGCGGCCATCTTGGAGGAGATTGGCACTCTGGGCTACGAGTTTGCCTGTGTTTTCGGTGTCGGCGCGGAGCTCGTCTGCGACGCCATTATCCTGCACGGGACCGACGCCCTGAAGGAAAAGTATGTCAAACCGCTCCTGCGCGGAGATATCTTTGCCGCCGAGTGCCTGACAGAGCCCAGGGGCGGGTCGGATTTCTTCGGTGCCACGACAAAGGCGGAAGACCGGGGTGATCACTTCATCCTCAACGGCCAGAAGCGCTTCATCGTGGGCGGCGAGGGGGCGGATTATTTCCTGGTTTATGCCCGGACCAATTTCGATCCCGCTGCCAAGCCCCAGGATTCGCTTACGGCCTTCATCGTTGACCGGGGACCCGGAGTGGAGACAAATTACCTCTATGCCCTCCTGGGTTGCCGGGGCGGCGGTACGGCCCGCATCGTCTTCAAGGACGCGGTTATCCCCAGAGAGAACATCGTGGGAAAGGTCAATGGCGCCTACGCCGTCTTCAATACCATGATGATCCCCGAGCGCCTCGGGACGGCCATGATGACCATCGGCGCCGCCCGTCCTGCCATCGAGATCGCCACCAAATACACCGCCCGGCGCAAAGCCTTCGGCCAGATAATTGCCACTTTCGAGGGGGTAAGCTTCCAGATAGCCGAGGCGGTCATGCTCCTCGATGCGGCCCGGTCCATGGCTTACACGACGGCCCGGGCGGTGGAAACGGGACAGGACATGAACCGGATCCGCCGTGCCGTCTCCGAAGCCAAAAAATTCATTACCGAATCCTGCCAGAAGGTAGTCCACAACGCCATGCAGGTTGTAGGCGGCATCGGATATACGAACGTCTTTCCCCTGGAACGGATCTACCGTGACATCCGCCTGGCCAGCATCTGGACGGGGACGAGCGAGGTCATGGCCATGATTACAGCCCACGAATGGTACCGGGAATTCCTGGGCAAGGAGATCCACTCCCGGCCCCGGGACCACGAGGCGGACGCCGAGGAGGCCTTCGCGGAGGAAGAGAAGATTTACGAGTGAGGATGCCCGGCAAAATCTCTGGATGCTTGATTACAAGAAGCTGTGCTCCGTTAACACGAACTGAAATTAAGCCGGCAAGAGTTTCCACCTTTGTCTTTGTAATCAGCGAAGCCTTTTTCAGAAAAAAAGGTGTATGTCAAAAACTGGTGTCACCTACAAGTCTGCAATTGGCTACATTACCGAGAATCAATGATAACTGCTTGAAACCAGCAGTGAAGATATTATCTTCGCACAGCAAAAAAACCTTATTGCAAGTCCAGTGTTCTGGGAATGTTTCAGCTCCCTTTTTTAGGCGACAGTAAAGAAAAACCCAGAACGATAAGCGTCAGAAAAAAAGATAGGAGAACCATTTCTCCAAAAGCAGCAGGAATGGCTTGATTAAACGCGATGTTTGCAGCGACCCCCTCCTGTCGGAAAAGGTTATAGTAGGCGATCTGCCTAGTGGAGAATATGAGTCCGGTCAGGGTCAGTCCGATCGACATCGCCACTTGGCGATTCGTGGCAAGCATTGCCGAAGCCGAACCATGGTATTTGGGATCCACGGCATTCATGATGGTGCTGTTGTTGGGTGGTTGAAATACCCCGGATCCGATACCGAGCAGGGTCAGAACCAAAACGATCATCCAGATCTCTGTTTGCAGATTGAACCGGAACATACAGAAAAAAGCAACGGCAACCGCACCTGCCCCCAGCGTGGAAGGCCATCGCGGACCGAAACGGTCTGAAAGTGCACCGCTTATAGGACTGGCGATCATGGTTGTAACCGGGATGACAGACAAAAGCAGACCCGCATCCGCAGCCGACAACTTGATGGCGTCCATGATGTAAAAGGGAATAAGAACAATGTAAACAGGCATGGTCAGGAAAAAGAGAAAAAAACCAGCCATGGCATAGGTGAAATCACGATTCTTGAACAGCCCGAAATCGATGATGGGATTTTTGGCGCGACGTTCAATAAGCAGCAGCAGACATAACATCAAAAGTCCGGTGCCTGTCAGAGTGATGACCACCGCTGATTTCAGGCCATACGCCTTGATTTGCCCCATTCCGAAGAGAAAGCAGAAAAGGCCTGCAAAAGATGTAACAGCTCCCAGGAGGTCAAGTTTGATTTTCCCCGACTGGATCGTATCTTTTTTAAGCAGAATAATCGCCAGAATAAAGGCCAGAAGGCTCAACGGTATCCGTGTGTAGAAAATGGCTCGCCAGTCAAGATACTCCAGCAGAAATCCACCGGCGACAGGACCGATAATGAAACCCGCTGAAACGGCTACCCCCAGCAGCCCCAGTCCCTTTCCCATCCTGTTGCCGGGAAAGGCTTCCGTGACAATAGCTGTACTGCAGCCGATGGCCATGGCGGCGCCTACGCCCTGGATAACCCTGGAAACAATGAGCTGTTCCACACTCTGGGCCAGACTGCACGCTACCATGGCTAAGGTGAAAATTCCGAAGCCCACCGTGTAGATCTTTTTCCTGCCGACAAAATCGCTCAGTTTCCCGAAAAGGAGCATCAGGCTGCTGCTCACGAGGATATAGGCCACAGTTATCCACATGATGGTTGTCAGATCCGTATGAAACACACGGGTAAGCTCGGGAAAGGCGATGGTGATGATACTGGCATCCAGCGTGGTCATCGCAGCTCCCAGGGAGACGGTCAGCAGGGCTTTCCATGAGTAGGATAGTGGTTTCATATCGGTCCGGTCGCCTTTTTGCTCAACAATGCAGGCGCTGCCGCTCCTTCACGACATAGTCGAGTATCTCCCTGGCCATAGGGGTTGCAAGGATAAGTCTGGACATGTCGATTTTCGTATTCGGGTGCTGAAGGAATAGGGATTCCCTGTCGTCAACGGCGGAACTGTGGCTCAGACCCGCAAAGAAGAACCCTGCCGCTTCCGCATCCCGGCAGACGCTGTCGATTCCGCTCTGGTCCAGGGGAAGTTCCAGATAGACGATGTCGATCTTTTCGACTTCCGTCAGTTCGCGCAGGCGGCTCCGGATCTCCGCCGCCGTTTCGGTCCCGATGCGGCGTACCTGGATGTCAGCGATGCCCCAGGCGCGGTTGATCCGGATCTCCACCTGCCCCGCACCGGAAGGCTCGGGGAGCGACTGAAAGGTCGCGGGCTTCCCAACGGCCGCGTAGATCCGCTCCACCATGGCCCGGTGGTGTGCAGGCGCGCAGACCACGGCAGGTTCCGGCGGCACGCAGAACTTCATATCGAGGACGCAGCTTTCCCGCTGGTTGAGCTGCTCGTTGATCTTCTTGAACATGGTGCCGGCGGGCATGGCGCCCAGGGCCAGGGCGCAGGACGTGAACCCGAGACGGCCGCAAAGGATCTGCATGGCGGGATGGTTGGTGACCGTGTGGCCGACGAGGCGGCGGATACC
>JALNVY010000002.1 GCA_023231165.1 Syntrophales bacterium
TGGTAACGGTGACATCTAAAATCAGCTTGACGGATGTAGAACTTTATGACAATAGAAAACACAACATAACATATCAACATCAATAAGAAAATCAGATTTTGTTACGTATAGCTTCCTGAAATGTTGTTTTTTCCAATCAGCCCGTTCCTGCACCATTTCAATCGCAAATCCTTAACATCTAATTGCCATTCAATAATGTTTGAAGTATAAGGAACACAGATTTCTAAATAGGGAGGTATTTCTATGCAAGCCATGCCTATAAGAATCTTCCTTGTTCTGTTTATCCTTGCATTAGTCTACCCATCATCATTGTTGGCGACTACGGAACAGCGCACCGCCTTGGTCATCGGCAACGGCGCCTACAGTTCCGGTCCTCTGAAGAACCCGGTTAACGATGCCACGGATATGGCGGCTTCTCTCCAAAAACTCGGCTTCACTGTTATCCTGAAAAGGAACGCCAATCTTGAGACGATGGAGGAAGTTATGGAGGATTTCGGGAACCGGCTGAAACGAGGTGGCGTGGGTCTGTTTTATTATGCCGGTCATGGGGTTCAGGTGAATGGCGTCAACTACCTCATCCCCGTAGGGGCGAAAATCAACAAGGAGACGGATGTCCGGTTCAAGGCCTTTGATGCCGGACGGATCCTCGCCGAGATGGAGAACGCCAACAATGGCCTGAACATCGTTCTGTTGGATGCCTGTCGTGATAACCCCTTCGGCAAGAGCTTTCGCAGCGCCTCCCGAGGGTTGGCCATTGTAAGTTCTGCGCCAGCAGGCACATTTATTTCATATTCCACCGGTCCTGGCCAGGTAGCAAGAGACGGCGAAGGTCGAAACAGCCCTTACACAAAAGCTCTTCTTCAATATGTCCAGGAACCGGGTTTGACTATTGAGGATGTCTTTAAGGGTGTTCGCCAGAAGCTGCGCAAAGAGACCGGGCAGGTACCTTGGGAGTTGTCTTCACTGGAGGGAAAGTTCTTCTTTGTCCCCGGTGAGACCAGTAAAACAGCAGAAGTGGTAAAAGAGACAGCCGCCACTCCCGCAGTGGAATTAGATCCCCAGAGAAGGGAGATTGAAGCAGAAAGGGAAAGGTTGCAGAAGCAGAGGGACCTGCTCGAACAGAAGGAGGCATTAGCGAAAGAGAAGGAAGAACTGGCCGAAAGAGAGAGGAAACTTGCGATAGCTGTACAACCCTCAGTATCGGCGCATCAAATAAAAGAACTTGATGATAACTTTAGAAAGTTAGAAGAAGCAACGCAGGAATTTAAAATGTTGGAACACAAGTTTGATCCACGGACCCGCGAGATGATGCGGAAAGAACTGGAGTTACAGCGGGAGCTGCTTGTAGAACAGAGGAAGCGACTCGCCGTTGTGGATACGCGTCCCTTTACCACTATAGCGAAAGAGATCGGGAGAGATGGTCGTTTCATTGCCTATGACAACGGGACCGTTCTGGATACAAGGACAAGCCTGATGTGGGCGGCGAAGGATAACGGTTCAAATATCAACTGGCATGATGCCAAGAATTATTGCGAAAATTACCGTGGCGGTGGATATTCGGACTGGCGGATGCCGACGCAGGATGAACTGGCGGGGTTGCATGACAAAAGCGTTGGATACACACCCGCATGCGCCGCAAGCGGTAATAATGACAAGGTGCAGTTGACTAATTTAATAACTATGAGTTGTTGGGCAGGGTGGGCTTCTGAAACGCGCAGGTCCGGGGCAGAATCACACGCTGCCGACTTCTATTTCGTCGATGGCGGCTACCGACGCTGGCTTTACCAGTCCGACGTCAACCTCACCCGGGCCCTCCCGGTGCGTTCTGGCAAATAGATTATTTGGTCATTTGGTTCTTTGATTATTTTCTTTTATCGGGTGCAGGGCGGAGCCTTGCGCCTTTCTTTTGTTAATCAGCAATTTTGTTATCAAGTGGTCATCGTTTAGTTGTAGATGACAGCAGTTTTTGGCATACGCCTGTTTTCCTTGGAAAAGTCTCGCTGATTACCGAAAGAAAGCCGTATGCAGGGCTCGCGAAAAATCATGTTAGATCATTCCTCCCTTCCGTGACGCTAGCACCATCCATCCAAAGGGTCGACGGGTTTCGCCTCCTGGATCATGACGCAGTCCGGGTGCCGATAGAACCACTGACCGCCCCCCTTGCATGTTGATATGATCACGTGAACGGGTTGCCCGCAGGACCTGCAAGCGAAGGATTTGAGGTCGCGTAGCCCTTCCTCTTGCTTGACTGCCATCTATTGCATTGAGCGCAGACCTTTCCACCGTTCCGGGTGGTTCGGACTGGTCCCCGGCAGAATAGACAAATCTTCAGCGGTTTCCCTTCGGCATCTGAATCAAATGATACCTTGCATTCTGGCTTTGCGGAAGCGGCGCACTTCACGTAGTAACGACCTGCCCAGTTGCGGAGACACAGGTTCGATCCGCACTTCGGGCAGGTTCCCACTACTGTGCCGAATACACGCCCGGTGGCGCCTTGTGAGGCCTTTTGTTTGATCTGTCCCACCAGTTCCGTCACGAAGGTCCGGATGCCGCTCATAAACTCATCCCGCTTGGCCTCGCCCCGGCGGATTCGCTCCAGGCGTGCTTCCCATTCGCCGGTCATCTGGGGGCTTTTCAGGGTCTCGGCCTTGATGGATTGGATCAACTCGATCCCCTTGGCCGTTGGCTGCAGGATGTTGCGTGTGCGCTCGACGAAATCGCGCTTCAGCAGCGTTTCGATGATGTTCGCCCGGGTGGCGGGTGTGCCCAGGCCGCAGTCCTTCATGGCGCCCTTCAGTTCTTCATCGTCCAGTTCCTTACCCGCGCTCTGCATAGCGCCCAGCAGGTCCCCTTCGGTCAGGCGCTTGGGGGGTGAGGTCTTGCCTGCCCTGGGAAAGAGATCCTTCGTATCGACGGTTTCTTTCTTAACGACGGAAGGCAGCAAACCGGAGTCCTCGTCCTCTTCAGTCTCATCCTCTTCGGGGTTCTTTACCTTCGCCTTTTCTTTTTTCGGTCGGCCATGGGGTGGGTCAACGGCAGACCATCCCAACTCTTTCAAAACTGTGCCGGTGGTCTTGAAGGTCTCCTTCTCGATCTTCGTGATGATGGTGGTCTTGCCTTCGACACGGTCGGGGAAGTACGCGGCCAGGAAGCGGCGCGCGATCAGGTTGTACACCTTCAGGTGGTCACCCTGGATATTCTTTGCGGGGTTCTCCGTAGGTGTCAGCGCAGCGTGATCTTCCACCTCCTTGTCGTTCACGAAGCGCTTGTCAAGTTTCACTGGCCAGCGCTTCCGAAGCTCCCCGATGAAGGGTTGCAACTCTGCGAGTTGCCCCTGAGCGATGGCCTTGATCCAGCCCGCGGCTTTCTGGACGTCCGCTTCCGTCAGGTATCTGGAATTTGTGCGCGGGTAGCTGATGAGCTTGGATTCATAAAGCTCCTGCGCCACTTCCAGGGTGTGCTCTGCCGTGAACCCAAAGCGCTTGTTGGCCTCTTTCTGGAGATTGGTAAGGTCATACAGAAGCTCAGGCTTTTTCTTCTCCGTCCGGGAGGTGACCGAGGCAACGTTGCCGGGTAGGCCGGATAGCTTGTTCGCAATGGCCTTCGCATCCTCTTCGTGGTCGAACCGATCCTGATCCTTCCCATCCTGTTTGCGAAACCATTTGCCTCTGTAAGTACCACCCTTGGCTTGAAACGTAGCCCATAAGGTCCAGAAGTCCTTCGGTACGAAGTCCGTGATTTCCAGCTCGCGATTTACGAGGAGGGCCAACGTCGGTGTCTGCACGCGGCCGATAGAGTAAACCCCGTCTCCTGCGGCTCGGCGCATGACCAGCGTCTGGGCTCGTGTGCAGTTGATGCCGACCAGCCAATCCGACTCCTGACGGCTACGCGCCGCATCCCGCAGTCCGCGGTAAGACTCACCCGGCTTCATCCGGGCATAGGCATCCCGGATGGCGTTATCCGTGAGGCTCGATGTCCAGAACCTCTGCACAGGCTTGGTGCATCCCGATAAGCGATAAACCAGATCAAAAATGAGCTCGCCTTCACGACCGGCGTCCGTCGCGTTCACGACATCCACCACATCGTCACGGGTCATGAGTTTTGCCACTACCTCGTATTGATCCCTGGTGGCCTCGATGGGGGAGTAAAGGAATGGTTCAGGGAAAAAAGGCACCGTGTCCAGCCGCCATACTTTGAGATCGGGATTGTACCCTTCCGGACCCATAGCTTGCACTAGATGGCCAACACACCACGTAACGATGACATCAGCGCCCTGGATGAAGTTGCGCCCCGTCCCCTGAATGCCCAGGGCCGCCGCGATGGCACGGCCCATGCTGGGTTTTTCACTGATGATGATACGGGTCATCTAGTTTCTTCTTTGATTTTGATAAGATCGACCGGGTTTCTTACGAAATGGCGATACGTGAGCCTCATTAATGGCTCGCTAAATGTCGAAAGGGAAATCCTTGCAGAGTAGGGCAGGGTGCTTGGTGTCGCCAAGATGATCATTTTATTCTTCACTCATTCAAGGATAGCAGGATCGCCAAGAAATATCAATATGGAAGTCTAAACCACTATTTCATGGTATCCTCCACTTGAAGAAAGTCGGCAAATGCGATCAGATCGTAGAGTTGAACAGGTGGACAGACAGATCAAGATGACGTCCTATCAGACAGTAGCATGTTGTATCGTTCGCTCTGACGGGTCGTCCGCTTGTACCTGGGTTTTTGCGTTGTTGCCTGGTTTTTTCGTTTCTGCGACGTACCAGTTTTTGCTATTCGCTGCATCAACCTGTGTTTTATCCGTTGCATGTCTCGTACGTAAAGTCCGACCATCCTTTCGTCTTGCTTCGTGATCAGTGCATACTCGTATGCCATTTGTCTCGGCGCAATCTCCATATCCGTGTTAATTAGCCTGCTCTCTGCCCACTTCTCCATCTTCGGACCCGCATATAGAACCTTCGCCAGATTTCTTAACAGATCAATAGCCATATCCTTTTTGCGGAGAGTGTTTGCCACCGTATTCAACCAGTACACAGTCAACTCAGATTGCGCGCTGACATCCATGCCAGCAATATGCGCCATCAAAGATTTCAATAACCGATGCCGATCAAGATCCGTCAGGAACATGTGGCGGTTTTCTCCTTTAGGGACACATAGCCAGTCGATAGTTTGTTCTATCCGTGCCAGGAATTTTCTCTTGTATTCGTCGTTTTGCATTTTTATTTCCTCAATGATCTCCTTGATTCTTTGTTTAGAGTATCTTTTTCCGGTTCACGTTCTTGTTAAACATTGGCCAGATGAGACATCCCCTGCTTGCCCAACATAGACCCGTTTGGACTTCCGGGGGAATCCGAGTCTCGCTCGGGGGAAAACCGTCATTAGCGCTCCCTTTTTTGGCTTATACATAAGTATATTCTTCCTCTCTAATCAGCATATTACTAATGTAAGCGCAAAAAATCCTTCCCGCCATTGCCGGTCAATATTCAATATTTAACAGACAAACAGGAAAGGATAGGAAGTGGACTATTCAATTGATGCTCTGGGATACAAAAGATATGTCATGCCCTTGGACAATCAAGAGCATGTCGGAGCAAGGTGTGGGATCACCTCAAGAAACCCATATTTCGTTGTGGATGTGCTTTCGCGGACCCACGGTCTACTTAAAAATACTATTTGATTGAATACTACTTCCGGGCAGGGGAACGGGAAGACAGAGGTGGTCGGGGTTGTTTGGACAGGAGACAGGTTTTTATAAGTGGGAAATTGCCCTTGGTTCATGATCATGCCGCAGCCTGTCTCTGCGATTGTGTCCCGAAGTAAACCATAGCAGGTGTCTTCCTGTCAAAGTTATTATGCCATCTCTTTTCGTTGTAGAATTTGAAGTAGCTGGCAAGTCCGCTTTTCACCTCCGTCATTGAAGAATATGCCTTCAGATAAATGTCCTCGTACTTAACGCTTTTCCATAACCGTTCGATAAAAACGTTGTCCATCCATCGGCCCTTCCCATCCATACTGATGGCAATATCGTTTGATCGAAGGGTATTCGTAAATGCTTCTGCTGTGAACTGACTGCCTTGATCCGTGTTGAATATATCCGGACAACCATATTTTGCGATAGCTTCTTCCAGGGCATCGGTACAGAATGCACCGTCCAGAGTATTGGAAAGCCGCCAGGAAAGAACCATCCGGCTCGCCCAGTCCATGATCGCTACGAGGTAGCAAAACCCTCTTGCCATGGGAATGTAGGTGATGTCGGCCGCCCACACATGATTCTCCCTGCTGATCTCGAAACCCTTGAGAAGATAAGGGTACTTCAAATGTCCAGGATGTGCCAACGACAGCCTCGGCTTTACGTAGAGCGCTTCAATGCCCATCCGGCGCATCAAACGACGTACTCGGTCACGTCCGATATCATAACCCTTGGCCCACAGCTCATCGCGGATCTTCCGGCTGCCATAGAACGGATAGGCAAGATGAATCTCATCAATCTGACGCATCAACTCCATATCCATTGCACTGATGGGAACTGGAGTATAGTAAAAACCGGATCGGGAAAGGTTCAGAATCGCACATTGCCGTTTCACTGGAAGTTCGTCTGTCCTGTCGATCATCTCTTTGCGCTCGCATCGCCGATGCGACCGAGCGCGCTTGATAAAAAATCATTTTCCATCGAAAGTTGTCCAATTTTGGCATGAAGATCTTTCACGACCGGCCCTTGATCTGGTTTCCGCTCCTTGCAGTATATTTCCTCTGCATGCGCCAAAAGCTGCTTCTTCCACTCTGTAATCTGATTCGGATGAACTTGGTAACGCTCGGCAAGCTCAACGATCGTCTGATCCCCCTTCTGAGCCTCCAAGGCCACCTTGGCCTTGAACGCCGGTGCATGATTCCGTCTTGGTCTTTTGCTCATTTGCTGATCCTCCTGGGATTCATTATAGAGCAATCCTCCCACTTATGCACCTGTCCAGTTTTGCCAGACCCGCTCTGACGATAATTACTTCTTTTCAGGCCGGAAGCAAAGAGTTCAATGTGTGCGAAAGAGATTCAAGGAGACGCGATGTGCATGAAAGAGGCTCATTTTCGGTGCTTATGATGCACTTTTGATCACTATCCCTGCCTATTTAGCACCACCCGGGAAGTAGTATCGTATCGAAGGATATATAATCCCAAAATCACGTTCACAGGAGGATTTGCATGGACAATGTAATTGGAATCGACATCGGTTACGGACAAACGAAAACTTTTACCTCAGCAGGTGCTAAGGGATTCCCGACGACTGTTACTTCAATGGTGCCAGAGGAAACCTTCGGGAAGATCAGACCCATCGAAATCAACGGCGAGAAATTCCTTGTAGGGGACGATGCCATATCGAAGTGGGTAATCGACACCCGGACAACAGGTTTCTTAGGGTCAAATGCCTGGCTTGCTCCGCTCGGCCTCTCACTCATTCTCAACGGTTTGGATCCTGTTGATGTCAAAGAGGGACATATCGTTCTTGGTATCCCGCCGGGAGAGTATACAAAAGATGAGGCCCGGAAGATCATCAATCTGGTTAGATCATCAACGATTTCTCAAAATGGGCAAATCTATGATTTACGTGGTGCGGATGTATCTGTCATACCGCAGGGTGCTGGAATATATTTCGCCTACCTTTCCGGCGGTCTGGACGGCACGGCAAGGGATAAAAACATAGCTGTTGTCGATATAGGACACTACACAATCGATATGGTGTTTTTCGCAAAGGGAAAATACATCGAGGATGCAACGAACAGCATTCCGATGGGGGTGTCGCTACTGCTGGATGATATATGTGCAGTTTTTAAAAGGCAGCATAAGTGGTCCATCAACCACCAAACAGCGGGAAAACTGCTCGCCAACGGAGAGATCACCATCCTCCAAGATGTATACCGGTTGGAGCAGATGCCAACGATTCTTCAAGCATATACAGACAAGGTAGCGTCCCTTATCGACAGGTTCTTCGAGGGCCTGCCGGAAAAACCAGACATCGGCATTGCAGGCGGCGGCGGGGTGCTGGCCCTGAAAGGCAATATCAAGCTCCGACACAAGTTTTATATCATACCAGATCCTGTTGCCGCCAATGCCAGAGGTTACTACCATTACGGCTTGCAGAGGAAAGCATAATGAAACGATATACCTTCAGGATCGACGAGAAAGAAGACCGCGACATTACCGATCTCCTGGACAGTATCCCAAAGCCGCTCAGGGGAATGTATATAAAGTTCGCCTTGCGGCTGGGTATTAACCGGGAAAAAGACAAGGATATATTGGCTCTACCGAATCTCTGTGAACCCTATTTCCGATTTGAGCTGGTCAAGGAGGGGCTAAGACATTTGATCAAGGCGCAGGGTCAACCCCAAACCCTGGCCACTCCTGTAAATGAACTACAGGCATTTGGGACAGAGGATTGACGGAAGGCGGTGGCGAATTAACCTGACAGCGGTTGATTACTATCAATCCAGACGAAAAAAAAGGGAGAGGCCGAAGCCTCTCCCTTTTTTAATATACGGTATACTGGTCCATAAAAGACCGGAATTGCTCGATGATGTTAGGATCTAACCTGTCCATGATGAGCCGGTATTTTTCTTTCCCGCAATGCGGGGCCTTTTCCTGTCCCGACATCCAGAGGCAATGTTTGACCATGTCATTACGGACATCGGGGACATTGTGGCGTTTGCACTCCAGGCGCCCCCTGTAAAAATGGCCATCCTCATAACAGATGGTGTAGAATACCTTATGGTATCCATGACCATCTGCTGGAAATGTGTTCCACTGCCACTGTAGCCAGGCAGACGCCGCTTCCCTGTCGGGGAATGTCCTTGTGACACAAAGTTTAGTGGGGCCTTCCGCTCTTTCGATGGTAACATTTTTAACGGGGATCATGTTGTACCTCCCCTTGCTGTATCTCACCATCAGTGTATCCTTCCGCAACAAGCTTGGCAATATGGTCACGATCAGTATCGTTCAACGGAATTGTCGCTTCTATGTGCCACCATCCTCGCTTCATGCGGTACCTCCGTCCCGGACCTGAATGAAGCTATTCTCGTCCTCCAATTCCAACAAATCGATTACCTTCATCGGTTCACTGTTGTTGGGATCCTCCATGCAGATTACTTCAAAGATCAATGCCTCAGAGCTTGGGTCGCGCTGAATCTTTAATGCGTCATGCGCTGCGTCAACTGCATTCTCGGCGTCAATGTCTATCGTCCAGATCACTCGGTATGTCTTCATGCCGCACCTCTGTCCTGAACTTGCCGGAAACAATTATCAATATACTCCGGGTCAACGTCTGCATCGAAATTCCGTACCAGGCACTTGTTACCGTTAATCAGGGAAATTTCATCATCGCAAGCACCCTCGACATCGAAATCCAGAACCAGAACTTCAACTGGGACGTCTGACGAAACTCCCGTAATTAGGCCACCCTCTAAGCCGATCTGGATGCCCACCGGGCGCTTGGACCTATGCCCTCCAAACTCTGCTGGATATTCCTTGTCGCAAGCGTCACACCTGTACCCGGTTTCTTCGTAACCTTCGTGCATCTCGATATTGCCGGCATTATCGTAATCACAAGTCACAATGCCTTCGCTGTCCTCCGCAATGACCACTCCGCTCTGCGACGTTTCAACCATCGCAAACTCAGTGAACTCCGCGTGTCCACACTCGCAGGTCTTAAACTTCATGTCATAACCTCCTTCTCGGTCTTGATGATTCCCGCTATTTCTTTTACGGCTGCATCTTGTGTCTCACCATCAGCAGTAGCGAAGTAGTAATCACCCCTGTATCTCAGGCCATTCAGAAGGAAAATGGCCTTTCCGTCCGGACTGATCTGCGTTCCGCCTATCTGATTGCCGCCCGACACGGTGAAAGTGCCGACCGCAATCGGCATGCCGTCATCATCGCCTTCCGACCATTTGGCGTCCAGACCTTCGCTCTTCGCTATGGCGTCGATATTCAAGACGCTTTCCTTTGGGCTGTAACCTTCGTTGTGGTCTTCATCCTGTTGTGTGACGAATGCGGCGAATCCCGCCGTTGCATCCAACTCGTATTTTCCCTGATGATTTTTCTCAGCGGTGTAATGCGTGTATGCCGTGCGATCGCACGCATGGAATTCGATACCCAGGGCGTCGCAGAGATGCCGTAAATCGGTCAGCATGTCCGTGATGCAAGCCTCCGTGTCCTCCACTACACACTCGTAACCGGCGCGCAGAGCGCGTTTGGCAATGACGAGTCGGTATAGTCGCGGATCTTTGTCGGGAAGATTCTCCGGGGTTTCTCCCATTTTATAATCTGGTATTTCTTCGATATTCATCGTTGTTATCTCCTTTCTCAGGTAAAAAAAAGGCCCCCGGAACGATGCAAATGCAATTTATTCCGGGAGTCTTTAAGTGTTTTAGATGGAGTGGGAGGCCTTCGAACGAGTATCCGCGAAAGCCATCTCCACCGTGATTGGGGTATAGAGCTCGATACAGCCTTCGTCGATAATGAAGGTGGTATCGCACGATTCACACCGTAGTCTGTCAACGAGGCAGGTCAAATGCGACTGCTGGTCTTCTCCACATTTGGGACATTGATACTTCATGTCTATTCTCCTTTCGGGAATCGGACGGTTACACATCCACATTGTCGATCTTAATGCAGGACATTCGAGTTATCCTGGACAGGACACTCGCTAGTTCATGCACTTCGCTTTCCATTGCCAGGAAGGTCCTGACCCACGTTCCCTTGCCGGGAATTTGAAAAAAAAACCGAAAATATTTCATGACCGTTTCTCCTTTCTATGCTGTCATAAGTCTTGATTATCAAAATAGTGCAGTGACTTATGGCAGCGGCTTGGGGTAATAAAATGCCGCCCGTGCCTCTTGGGAGAGGTCGGTACGGCTGTTTACGTGGTCACTGCGGGCAAACTCTGTGCTAGAACGGGACGTCATCATCCGGTATGCTGTCATCCGGGAATGCTGTCATCCCAGGATGTTGCGCTCCGGGGTCGTCATCAGACTGCTGCTTTTTTTCGAGGAGCTTCATCTCGGACAGGATGGCTTCGGTTTTATACCGTTTCACGCCTTCCTTGTCCTCCCATGACCGAGTTCTCAGCCGGCCCTCGACAAAGACCAGGCGGCCCTTTACCAGGTACTGACCGGCGATTTCTGCCAGTTTGTTCCAGCAGACGCACGACAACCATTCGGTCTCCTTGATCTTGTTGCCAGACTTGTCCTTGCGGATATAGTCGGAAGCAACCTGAAAACTTGTGACCTGTGCTCCGTCCGGCGTGTACCGTACTTCGGGATCAGCGCCGAGCCTTCCAATAAACTGAACTTTGTTTAACATTGTACATCTCCTTTCTTGGGGGTTAGGTAATTTGTCAGTCCTTCGCAGGACGAAAAAAAACCGCATCTGTACCGTTGTAAAGCGGCTCAGCCATGCGGCTATGTTCGTGACCTACTGAAAATACTAATTACCTAGGTACTACTTCCATTCATTTTCCTGATTCATGAGTTTTGTGGTTTTTCTTGCTCCCAGGAAAATTCCTGCGACAGGTATGGTGACCAAGAGGGACGTCGTGAAGGCCACAAAATAAGCCGAGATCAGAAATACCGGCCTGAAATCTTGTAACCACTGATACAGCTTGTTCAAGCTGTAGTACTGTATTAACCATCTCATCTTGAGCAACCAAACGGCAAGATTGTGAGGTTCAAGCACTACGAAGTAAATGAAGTGGAAGGCCAGAAAAGCAATTACCAGCTTGAGTATCGCACCCGCTACCAGCCCCATGATCAGGTTCTTGATTGCGGCCTTTGAAATTTCGCCTATGTAGTATTTGCCTAAAACGGCGAAGAAGAAGGCATAACCGACAGTAAAACCAATCGCGATCAAAAAGGCGAAGCATTTATCGTAGAAGGTCGGATCATAGGAGCCAAATATGGGTAGGTATCTCTCGATTACTCCAATGGCTATAGGTGTCAGGAATGCGGAAACAAGACCGCTAATGAATGCTCCCTTGAAGCCCACTTCGAAAAAGGCCAGCTTGCCGGCAAGCGTGAAAAAATCAACGGGGATGGTGCTGCCGGACCTTTCAACCACGTAATACTGTTGTATCTCCGAAATCGCATCCAGCAATCCCTTTGGCTTGCCCGGCGTGGGCTGAGAGCCAAGAAATACATCACCTCTTTGAGAATCCTTATTTAATGACATAGTTCAACCTCCTAACTTGCCCACCAGAACATCATTCCAATCACTCCACCCAGATAGGTGAGTACAACCGACATGGCAAAGAATAAGATTCCTAAGCTGAACAGCCGCCTGTAAACTCCAAACCAGAAGGCCAGGATAAGAAATGACGCCGCAAACAGTCTTGCCCAAAAACCGCTTAGGATCGTGTTAAACATCATTGCCCAGAAACCCGAATATTCTGCCTGAGAGGCATGTGCGAGCGGGTTTAGCGCTTCCAAAAATCCTGATATTGAAAGAAATTCGATCACCCTTTTCTCCCTCCTTCCTTTGGTTTGACACTCTTTATAGAATAAAAAGACCCGTCCTTGTTCCTTTCCAGCTCCGAGGGCATGCCAAATGCCTCTATCTTCAGTGGAACGAGGAGTTTTGACTGAGGATAACCTTGCGTTGTTAATATTTCGTAAAGCCTGACGAAGTCTTCTTTATTAGGAAGCTCTGAGCTCACTGCTTCGATCTCTCTTAGACTTGTAACGATTTTCTTGAGTGCATATTCAATATCCCTGTCCCTGATAACAGATAAATCCGCTATCTTTTGCAATTTTGCATATTCTCTCGCGGTCTCCTGGAGGAACATCTTATCGAAGTAAACGTTCCCCCCATAAGAAAATGCTTTCCAGGCTTTTCCCGTCTGAGGGGCGTTTATCTGTGGTTTAAGGAGTTTCAGAAACTCCTTCGGGTCGAACCAATCTCGCCATTCTTTCATTTGTAAGCCATATACCGCGGCTATTTCCGTTTCCCTCGCCTTGCCGTCAGCAGACTGCAAACAAGCAGTGAACTGTTCTGATGACTTACCCTGATGATGGTCCTTAATTGCTTGCAGTACTATGTCTATCCCCTTGGGCATCTGACCCTCGAAGATGGAGGCAACCTTTTCCGCGCTTATGATGGGGTGATCATGTTTGGAGTAGGTGTCGCCTACTCTCAGCGACGGGAGCTTACCCAGGTCATGGCCCAGGGCAGCCACAATCATGCTGGGTATAACGGACTCATGCCAGGACGACTTGATTAGCTCAATCCCAAACATTGCCACCTTGAAGCTGTGCGCCCGGAGCGTCACTTGTGATAGAGCAGCTTTCACACTGTTTATGTCGTTATCCGCTTTGTCTGTGCCCACTTGAACAATTGAGGGACAGCCGCCCTGGTCATCGAGAATCTTGATGATCTGGTATATGCCATCGAGCGTGTTTACGTGTTTGCACATGTTCTCGTAGGGTTTTACTGCGTTGCGTATGAACTCTGTTGCTTCATTACTCCAATCGCTGTTTTTGTCGAAGGGAGTGGGAGCCCCAGTGGCTCCGATTTTCGGCAGTTCGGGCTTGTCCGGTCCACCAGTAAGGACGTCCGGCAGCGGCGGCGTTTCGGAAGGCGAGGTGTTTGGAGAGGCAGCCGGTGGTGTGCCCATACTTTCCACCGTGACAACTACGGACGGTGTTTGCGCTTTTTGATAGCTGTTGTTGTATTTTAGCCAGATGTTGCTCAGTTCCTTAAGCGGCACCACAATTTCCTCTTGGGGGGCGCTTAAACTCTCATTATGCCACCAATTCTTGATCGTTTTTAGCATGATCTCCTTCCTCAGTAGCTTTTATGATGCGAGACAGCTTGCTGATTACAACTTCCTGGTGCCGGGGGGTAAGGTCGTAGATGGAATCTTTGCCGGGCACCTTCTCTCCATTATTTCCCGTAAAAGTCGTCAACTCCCGCAGCAATTCCTGCTGAGACTTACCTTTGATATTCGATCCTTTCTTCAGCAGGCTCAGCAGCTTCTTGTCCTGTTCGCTGTTGACCGTAAATGGCACGGTGTCGCTGTCCATGAGGGAGAACAGATTTGCAGCGACGAATTCGGTGCAGGGCAGGTGAAGTAAAAGGCGTATGCCTTTGCGGAGTCCCATGGACTTGATGACGCCCGTCGTCTCCATTTTGCCGATCGTGAAGTGCCCGGGCTTGTCTTGGATGGATGCGAATATCTCCGATAGTGCGCTATCCTTTTCAGCGCAGAGCAATTGCACGGATATACTGTCCTTAAGCACGGTATAATTTACTATTCTTGCTTCAATCTTCATGGCTTATCCCTTTTACGTCATCAACTGGTACGCGGACGGCAACCATTCTCCCATAGATGCTGAGATCGACCAAAGTGTCGTTACCAATCATAGCCCGCACAATGCCGATAAAGCCGCTGTATTCGCCTCGCACCATCTGAACCATCATTCCATCTGCGATTATATGTTTCACAACGCCGGTCATCAGCCCTTTGACCTGTTCTGACGTAGCCTCCGTTACACCCAGTATGTATGGTATATTCTGTATTCCCTGGGGTGGCAGGATTGTCTCACAAACAAGAAAACCGCTAAATGAAGGTGGAATACTACAGTCAACACCCTGTGTATGCTGATCATGTTCAGTTAAGTCCATTCTGAGTAAATCACGCAAAGAAGGTTGAGGGCGGCGTTTCGCAAGGAGGGCCTTGACTATCTTCTCCTTACCGCTTGTAACCGAGATTATGTAGGGCATGTTCGGTATTTCGTCCTTTGAGGGTATTTGTCTTGATATTACTTCTCTCAGGACAGGGACTGGAAGTAATACTTCAGAAAAGGAACAAGGAGGGCACATGAACACAATATGTTTTGATTTGAGCAGAGAAGAGTTCGAAATTGAGTGGGGACGACTGATCGATAAAAGAAAAATGTTCCTTCATCGTATAGAAAAAAATAGGTCTTCTAAAGGACTAATGGCTATCAATCTAAATGTGGATGGCGTGCGGGCCGTTATCAATAATAATTATGACAAATAAGCTATGATTATCGAGAACATACAAGAGAAAGGTAAAGCTAATGCTTAATGTGAAATTGGTTAATTCAGTCATTTCTCACACAAACAGGAAATACCTTCTGAACGGATTGCTGAACGGAACGAATCGCTGGTTCTACGATGTCATGTCCCAGTTACAGCCCCATTTGGAAGTGGAAGCGACCAGAGAGATGCTTTGCGCAGCCCTTGAGAATTATCTTGAGACGCTTCACCGGGTTTACAGAAGGGCAGGGATGACATTGCAGACGTATTCCGAATTTTACCACGAAAACGACGATACTACCAAAGTCGCTATGATTTACTTGCTGAAAACACTGAAAACGCTGTGCGGCAATTTCTATCTCGCTGCGATCCTCGCTCTGTGGGTAGAGCTTGAGCGGAGTGAGGATGCTTACGGGGAATATGTGCGAATGTGTACCGGGCAGGAAAACGACGGCAAGGCGGCGGAGGTCAATCCGTTCCTCCTGTACAACTTTGTTTGTTCCACGTTTGCTGCCGTTCATGAAGCTGGACTGCAAGCGGCTGCATAGTCAGCTTCTGATCACTGGATGAAATGGATCAGCCATCAAATCTGCACCTTCGCAGGCACATACGCGATATCCGACAATCTGCCCCTGAGTTTTGCCGTATCTGCATTTTCCTGTCTGCCGGACGCCATCGAGTTCGGGCCGGGAAAGTACATCTTCCGAAAGCATCGTGGGATTTCGCACAACCCCCTATTCTGGCTTAGTATCCTTGTAATATCCTGTCTCTGCTCTTATCTCCCCCTGATTCAGCAGACGGAGGACTTCTTAGGTAAGTGGAGTGGCTTTTCAACGATGTGCGTACTTATTCCCGCTACCGGAGCGTTCTTCCATCTTGCTGAGGATGCGATGTCGAAATCGGGGATCCCGATCTGGAAGGGAAAGATGATTGCAGTCCCTCTATACAAAACCGGGACGGTAGGAGAATTTATGGTTGTTCTGGCGATATTTATCCTCTGCCTGATCCCGATCGTGGTCTCTTACTATTTGTTTTCCTAAGCCGCTACCTGCGGTGTGTTTTACGAAATCTTCAACGAGGGAATAAAATACAACTACTAAGGCGTCGGCTATCTCCGGAGCAACAACTTTCTCGGGACAAAAAAAGAAACAGGGGTACTCAGGATGCGAGAATTGGTTAGTAAATTGGTGCGTCTCAGCCTGGAAGAACAGGAAAGCGCAGAGGTGGCAGAGGCGGTAGCTAAGATCAGAGAACAAATCAGGATATATGTCCGGGGGCGATAGGAACGTCAAGCCTCGATGAATCTTTCAATCGGTGCACCAAGCAGTAACGATAGCTTCCTGGCCATTTTCAAGCTTATAGATCTACGCCGGTGCTCCATATTGGAAATATGCTGACGGGGAGTTCCGCCAAGGGCCTCGCTTAATTGGAGTTGCGTCAGCCCCTTATTCTCACGATAAATACGCAGATATATGCCCGGCGTCATCTTTTCCTTGACGCCTTTATACCATTGCGTCTCGAAGACATCAACAAGCTCATTCTTGTCATCCTCGACAAGGCTAAGGTCCTGCCCATACTCTTCCTTTAAGACATCCATCAGCTTCGGCGGAATCGCCGCGCCCATGACGCTGATCTCAATATGGGGCGTTTTCACGACTACCTGCATAATACACCTCTAAAGATCGTGGGCTTTCTCCGTGACTTGTCGTAATGTAATCAATTATAGGTTACTTATCAAGGGCAAATTATACCGCTGCCGCTGCTGTTTCTTTATTAACCCGCAATAATCTTTTAGGATCTCCTGGTAAATCTCCGTTATCTGTGATGCTGGGATTAAAGTATGTAAACGAATAAGATTCGTATTACGAATAAATAATGGAAAAAAGTTCATGACAACAAAGCAAAATACATGTATAGGAAGTTCAACGGATAAAATATTACGGTTAAAAAGTTAGAAAGGAGGTGAAACAAGAGTGTCGTGTACTGTCGGAAAGAAAAAATGGCGTCGGGAACCCGAATTTGAACGACAGTTCCAGGACGGAAGGAAGCACATTACGTGCCCCAAGTGTAAGGCCTCCCTTGGGGATGTCTGGGAAGAAAAAGGGCACTGGAAATGGCGTGCGGTATCCAATTTCCGACGCCAGTTCCTGGATGACAGGCGGCATTTGACCTGTCCCAGATGTTCTCTCCTCCTTGGAGAGGTGTACTGGCTGCCCCCTACCACATGGGATTGGATCAGACATGTCTTCAGCGGCAACATGGGCTGGAAGGGCAGGGCGCTTGTATCGCTAATAGCCGGTGTTGTGGTTGCACTGGCGCTTACCATTAGCGTCGTCACTGATCCCCAGGTCGGATACTGCACCCAAAGAATGGATCTCTCTTTCAGAAATATGTGCGGTAGCGGAGATAAGTCTTTATGGTATTTGTGGATGTTTGGCCTGCCCGTCTCGCTGCTGACGTATCTGATTATTAGGCCGTGTGCGATGGATAGATGGGGACATTTCCCCTGGTGGTTATATGAGAAGTGAAGGCCGTATCCTTTGGGAGAGCGACCTTTTTTATCACGCGGCGACGGTCTTCAATGCTCCTTCTAAATAGGCTATCAGCTTACCCATAGCCATATCGTCTATCTCGACAAATCCCTGCACAACCCCTGATACGTCGGTCTTTTCGCTTTCTGCCAGATATATTTTCCTTGTCTTCTCTATGCAATCGAAGTCATCAACAGAAAGCAGTATAAGATGTGCCTCCCCCACCCGCAAGAAGCAGGAGTCGTCTATCTTGACCACCTGAAGGGTTGCATTTTCATAGTCCACATCTTTTTCATAAATAACCAGCAATCCGTTCTCAAGAATTATCTGTTTGTAAGGCAGTATCCAGTTATTCCCCATTAAATTGCCTCCTATTCTCCTTTAATTGCTCAATGTGTTTAGCCTATCTCTTTAATGTGCGCAGCCGCATGAGTACTGAAGTGACTTCTCCGAATATAGCAAGACCGGTTTCTCCTGCCACTACTGTTCCCTCAGCCTTTTTCTTATCCATTCCTCCTGCCTTAAGCCCCTCCCTCACGATATGAGATGGCATTCCATCGGTATCCACGCCCGTCTTGTAATTTAGGCGATCATCGTTCCTGTTGCGAACCATCCCCAAGTCACTGCTTGCGTGCAGAACGGCTCCATCCTTCACGCTCAGAGTGGAAGTTGTCACACCGTCAACGGTTTGTGTCTGCGATGTGATAACATTCTTGTAAGCCCCCGCAACAACAGCGCCCGTCATCGGGTTGAGTTGTCTTTCCTTATATCCTTCATGTCCTGCCATCCTTTCGTTAATGACATTGGCGCGTTCTTCTATATAGCCGCTCTTGACGGACGTCTGATTATTAACTGTTACTGAATGCCCAAAGATATGTTGGTCGGAATCATCGTGTACGTGCGACGTGCCGGTAAGGGTTTTGTGGGTCCTATCGTCAAGACTCGACGTGCCGGCAAGAGTTTTGTGGGAATCATCGTGTAAACTCGAATCGCCGGTACGAACCCGTGTTCCGGTATCAGTAGATTGAACATCCTTTACATTTCTTTCTGCCCCTTGGGTAGCCTGGAGCGACGTTATACGCATACCGTCGGCACTCTTGGCTTTGACTGTATCGCCTACCTTGACACGGGTTTCGATCCCCATGTTCTTGAGCTGTTCGTTCAGGGCACTGACATTGTTTTCCCTAACGCCTATATCGACGCCTTGCGCTGACGTCAGCCCTTTATAATACTCCGCCCTGCCTTCGCGAGTGTTCATGTCATGACCCGCAAGTTGTCCCATATTGTAAGTTTCCAACGCAGCATAACCATGTTGCAGCTCACCCAGGGTCATTGCCTCCGCAGCTTTGTTGAACCCCATATCCTTCAAATAGTTTTGTGCACCGAGGTTCTTGGCGGCTTCATACATTTTTCCCGCTTCTACGTTGCCTGCCAGCGCACTTTCCCATGATCCCCCGGTTACTTTTGCTCGCTCCGTGGCAGCGGCGATGGCGCCGCCCATTTCGCCCTTAGCGCCTGCTGCCGTGGCATCATATAGCGTTCTCATGCTCCCGCCTGCGCCGTTTAATTTCCCGCTCTGCGCCGCCATGTTTCCGAATTCATTAATCGCCGCTGTATTTCCAGCCGCTCCAATATAGCCTTCTGGTCCTCCGGTCAAAGGTATTAGCTCATTCAGCGCCTTTGTTCTCGCCATGTTGCCCATCAGTTGCGCCTGGTATCCCGCCTGGCTCGATAAGGCCGTGCTTCCCGCCAGGGTCGTGTTTCCCATGCTCATGTTTCCCATGTTCAGGTTACCCATGCCCGCGACCTGCGATCCTGTACTTGTAGCAGTCGCAGGCGCCGCGCCTCCTCCAACTGCCTGAATGGCTGATGTCATTGCGTAGGCGCCGCCAGAAATGAGGCCCCAGGCTATCGCCGGAACCACAGGAGAAAGCGAACCGACATAACCCAGAGTAAGCTCAAGCTGATCCGCTACGAGATCCATCGTTTTCAGGGAAGGCGACTTTACGTTTTCCGTAAGGAAAATGTTGTTCATTACCCGCACAACTTCCTGATCAGCGTAAAGGTTTATAATGACGTAAATCGGTACCCACAGTTGGAGCCAGAGTGCGATTTTGCCATAAAATATTACGGCAGACAGCCCGCCAAGCACGAAGAAGAGCGGCAGTAGGGCGGACATGCCGTATATGAGGCCCTCCACAATTGCCCGTGTGGTATGAACTATCGTGTTGAAAAACTTCGCCGCAGTAAGCCATCCGGAGGTCGTTGCCCGCCTTGATGCCGTCATAGCGGAAGATGTTGGGCTGCCCATGTAGGCGAGATATGTGTCCACAGAATCCCGTAAGAGGTTCGCAGCGGCAATTGTCTTGAGTATCGTATTGCTGTCTACTGAGCTGTCCGCAAAATATCTTGCCATTACCGCCGATGTCAGCGCTCCGGTGCCAAGGTTCAGGGCATTTCCCGCCCCGGAAATACTGGATAACCCGGCATTTCCCGATAGTTTCATCTCAATGTCTTTTCTCCATTCCGGCAAGTAGGAGTTCCATGCCGAGTCTATTTCGTCTATGGCGACGGCGCAGGACGCATACCCCGCATCGTTCGGTGCAAGGATCACCATATTCGGGTCTCTGTATAAACTGCTTTTGAGATGAGTCATGAGGTCTTCGGTCGTGAATAGCTCGTCCAGACGTGATGTTTTCTCACCTGCGTTGCCGTCAAGAGATGCATAGTTGGGAAAAACGCATTTGATGTAGTATTCCCGAAGCGACTTCGTAACGAGATGGGCGGACGAAGGCAGACCCGTAGTGCTACTGTTGGGGGGGTATATGTTCATAAGAGCATCGGTATATTTCGCGCCGAGTGCAATACCGCCGTTCCTGAACTGCAAAGAATCGGGCAGGCTGAACACCGTCTCGAACTCCTTTCCTATCGTATCACCGATCGTAGACATCATGTGTGGGATAAACGCGCTCGGAAATGGCACGTTGCCCACTACCTGTGTCTGTGAGGGGTCCACCCGGTCAATGATCGACACCGTAGCACTTGGACTCAGGAAGAGGCCGACCGCAACAAAGGCCGTTAATGCGATGGATAGGATCGTGGTAAAGCCCTCGCCTCTATATATGTCCTTGTTGCCGCCCATCATTCCCATACCGCTGGCACCCAAAAAGGACGACATCGAAATCATTACGCCATACATCAAGGCAAGTAGCAGTCCGATCTTGACCAGGCTGTGAACGAATCCGCCGCTTGTTATCATGGCGATGCCGTTGAAGATGGTAGCCAGAAAGTCCCCGGAACCATAGGCATAAACCTCGAAAGTACGGCCCGTGTCAAACCCGGTAGACTGTGCAAAGGCGGGTGCCGGCGCCAGTAATAGAAGAAAGAGGGTCAGTAAAATTGTCGATGCTATTTTATTGTCGTTATTATGAGCCTGATTTGCCATAGTTCAGCGCCTGATTTATTTTATGGGAAGCATTTGCCGCGACTTTCGCATCTATGCTTGCCATGAAGCTAAGCATAACAGCTTGCATTTCGAGGCCCTTCGTATATTTCTCAAATAACTCCTGCCTTTCCGCTCGAACCAGCTTTATCTGCTCGGCTATATCCGCATAGTTCTTTCCGCACAATGTACCTATCTGGCTTTGACCCCCTTCAAATATCTTGATGTAGTTTTCAATCATTTGCCAAGCCATCATCGCGCCCGCCACATCCGAAGTAAGGTCGATGAGTGAATTGGCAAGCTGCTCGGAATACATGAGCGAATTACGAAGCATATACGCCACAGGGGGAATAGGTATAGCGTTTACGAACTCCTGTTCGTCAGAGGTGAGTGCTGATTTGGACTTGTATTTTGCAAGAATCGACGCCATTTTATCGCGGGTGAGCTTGGCGAATCCGCTGATTGTCGTGCTTTCCGTCGTCACATCTTCGCATTTCTCTCCATCTCCAAACCCTCCGGTACCACACTTGACCAACCTTACAGATCCGCCTTGTACAAGGTCCGCAAGCGTCAGGGTAGGAGTCTGATAAGAGCAAGAACTCGTCTCATTGTCTGATTTTGTGTACCATGTTCCAAGTACCGAAACTATCTGCTGCTTTTGGGAGTCGCTGAGACCAAACCATTTCAACGCCTGGACGGTTGCAGCGCCTTGTTTTGCTCCCGTTGTTTTGTTTGCATTTGCATCCGCCGTGTCCTCATCGGAAACCCCTTTGATCTGTTGTCTGACATTGGCTTCGTTACCGGAGGCACATTCAAGCCAGCCGGTCACAGGATCGCCGCCGCCCTTCTTCTGCTTGCACGCTTCCAGATCCCACAAACCTGCTCCGCTTCCGGCAGAGTTGACCAGGGCCTTCGCAGCCATGCAGGAGTCCATATTGAACTTATTAAGCATGTCCATCTTCTCCCGCAGCCACTTGATTACGCTATTGCATGTGGGGCAGACAGCCTCAAGACCGAGAGAAAAGGCATAACCGAGGGCGTTCTGACCTATCGACTGCATGAACTGCACAAACTGGTCAGCGTTTATGAAAGAAAACGATCCTCCGAAAATATCGATCCCGCCACAACCCGCCTTGATGCTGGGCGCTTTGATTGAAAAAGGTTGTAAGGTGTCTTGCGGCACTCGCGCCGACAGAGATCCGCCGACGATGAATCCTCTGGTCTGGGCGTCATAAGCGCCAGGCGAGGTGACGTTTACCCTCCCTCCCCATCGTGTAAACATCTCGTTGAGCGAGGCGTTCAGGTCAGCATTTGCAAGCGATGCAGGGCTAATTATCAGGCTAATTAGAAGCAGACATGCCCATGTTCTCTGTAATGGCATAACGATAGATCCTCCTTTCAAGCTCCGATAACGGCATATAGCCTGTACCAATTTGCTCGAACCTGTCCGTACCGGGATACGCAAGGTACCACGATGGAACCGTCTCGACGCCAAGCTTCGCAGCTATCCCGTTATCCGGTCTTGTATTCTCGAACTCCGGCAAGGGCGTGTCAATTGTTACAGGCAATACGACGAAGCCGTCATACTTTCGCCTGAATTCCGAGACGACTGCCGCAGAGCGGCGGCAACTGTCACAGCCGGCACTGTAAATGAAAAACAGCCCTGCCTGCGTTCCAAGCCGTGCCACGGCATTTTGTATGTCCTCGTTGACCTGCTCGGTTCCGGTAGTCATATATAAGTCGGGATACTTCATAAGCATACGTTGCCAGACGTAGGCGAACTTCTGGGACATATCCATCGAATTCTTCTGGAATCTCATATAATTTGAGACATTTCCTTCGGTCGGATTCACAAGGGCGTCGCTGAGAAGTCTTTCGCCCTCTTTTTTGAGAAGCTCGGACGAAAGAGAATCGGTCTTGTTGTCCGGCATGAACGCAGAGGGATTACTATCATAATCAGGTTCCGGTTCAGGATCATGGTAGAAAAACCACCCTTCGTCATGATTTTCCCACCATTTGGCAGCCACTGTGTCTGAGGTGAACACGGCAAAAACGAGGAATGCAAGCATGAGCGCAGGAATTATTCTGCTATTCATAGATTTTCTGGGACTTGGCAGTCTTTAATGTGTTTGCAAGCGCATCGGTCGCGTCCGTCGCGTCACCAGCGAGATGGATATCCTTCAAAAGGACAAGCTTCTTTCCTCCGCTGCCGAGGCGGGTTATTCCCTGGTCAAGATGAATAAGGAATTGCGACAGATCCTTGTCTGCTGCGGCGATTGTCTCATCGGTGGGGCTTTTCTTGTAATTTTCAATCAACTCCTTTTTTTTGCCCTCCACAATGCTCTTCACGTCAACCACATACACATCAACGGCGTTAGCTTGAGCGAACAACCAGCCGCTTGCCGCGCCTGCAGCAAGAGAAGCGACAAGGCAAATGGCCAGATAAATGATGCCCGTCCGATGCGCCGGGGAGGCAGGTTTCGGGAGGGCAGCCTCAGCAACAAGTGGGGACTGCGATACGTCTTTGTTGTGTTCCATCTTTTCCATTCGATTCCTCCTGTGATCATATTACTTCCAAGGGCCAAAAAAAAACGCCCGGTTCGGAAACCAGGCGTTTTTTAGTTCAGGCGGCCCTCCTTTTTTTCAGAAGGGTGTATTTTAACAGACCGTGCAGAGCGTTCGGCAACTGCTCAATCTTGGAGATGATCGTCACACTCTCATTGTCGATCCAGGAGGATGTATATTCGAGTGCATGTCCGGAATCACTCAGAAGAACAACATAAAGCTCAATTCCATGCAACCGCAAAAGAGCAACCGCTTTTTTCGCCTGATCGTCGTCGTTAGGATCGCCATCGGTAAATAGAATGGCGATCCTTCTTGTTTCCAGGCGGTGAGTCAACATCATCCCTGCCCAGAGAGCAGCCTCGGCCATAGGAGTTCCGCCGTCGGCGTTAATATTAAAGAACTGCTCGGGTCTGCAACGCTCCTCAAACTCTTTAGCCAGCAAAATGTCGGAGTATGTGTTCCGGTCCTCGCCAGGAAATAGACCAATACAGTGGGTTATTCCCGGAAGGCTTTCCAAGCTGCGAGATGTAACATACGCAGACTGAACTGCCAGGGAGATGTCTTCTTTCATGGAACCGGATCGGTCAACCAGCAATGCGATTGCCGTATTGACCTTCTCACGCTCTCGTCGGGTTAAGAAAACTCTGTTGTCTGGAGTCTGGGTGCCGACCAGGTGGATTGATCGAGAGTCGATCCGGCTTCCCACCATCGACGGATATTTCTGTTTGAGGCCGATCGCCTGAAACAGACCCGACAACTGGGTCTTCATCTTTGCGGTTTTCCGGCTCTCTTGCGCAAGCAGAGCCTTGAACGCCTCAAACATACCTCTCTGGTGGTAGAGGTTGGGTAAAGATTGTTTTGTGGTTTTTGGTACGTACGCTACCGCGTCGTCGCCTTTTTCCGCAATCTCCTTCACCAGCTTTTCCTCAAGGGCATCCTTGAGCATTGCGCCCAGGTCAGTTACATCCTCGTCAGGGGGCGGGGTATCCGCCAAACCTTGGAGGTTTTTTAATTGCTGCCGGATATCAGAGCCAGACGGTGAAGCGTCTCCCTTTCCGTCGTCTCCGCCTTCGTTACCATCCTCATCTTTGTCACTGTCAAACGTGGACTGGGATGACTCTTCGTCTCCATCTTTATCCTTGTCCATGTCGTTATTCTCAGACTGAGACTCAGAAGGTTCTCCGTCTCCATCTACTTCGGAGTTTCTATCTTCGGCCTTGTCGGACATAGACTGGGAAGGCTCTTTGTCCGCATCTTCATTCTTGTTCTTGCCGTCCTTATCGGACTGAGATTCAGAAGGTTCTCCATCTCCAACTTCGTCCTTGTCCTCCTTTTTGTCTTCCGGTTTTTTCGAAGAAGAGGGAAGGGGAGGAGGTGAGGCGACAAGCTGTTTCAGCTTTTCCGCTACGTCTCGGCAATCCAGAGTGGACCGGCAATCCTTCACCGTGTCCACAATTGCGGCGAATTCGTCACAAAAGGTATCGCCAAACGCAGTGCGGCACGACGCTTCTATGACGATTTCACGCTTCGCCAAGGCTTGTTGACGAAGAATCCGCGTCCGGGCGCGGGCAGCGGCCCAGACTTGCAGATTTCCTATTAAATGGTCTGTTATTGGGAAACCGCCCTGCTTAACCACGGCTTCCAGCAACTTCGCAGTGTTGATGACGACACCGGGGTACTTCTCCCCCTGCTGACGCTCTATGCGAACGTCTTCAAGGAGATTTAGCCAGCAGTTGCCGCCCACCTCGATGCCGAAGTCTGTCAAGGCGATATGGGCCGCCTCGTGGTCGATATACCCGCGAGCAAGAACCATCGCCTCCTCGTCGTCTTCCGGCAGGGATGGGATAGTGATGTTCCTCCCGTCTGTGAAGGCGTTGCTGCCTCCGATATTCAACATTATGCCCCGCCTTTCAGCCAGGGCTTGCATGGCGATCCGAAGACCGCCGATCGACTTTGAAATTCTATTCTTATTCATTTGCTCTCCTCCAAGAAAAACGCCCCCTTCCGGAGGCGTTTCGGTAATTGACGTTAGAACCACTCTGCTGGACTTGCAGCCTCAAATGGTTTTTTAGAGAAGGCAGGAACGATAATCTCCTGCAGCGCTTCCGATTCAGATTCGAGCGCCAGTGCTTCCTGGTCTACTTCATGAGGGAACAGCGTTCCATCGACGGTTGCCTTGTCCTCGTCTGTCAGAACAGCGGGGGGCTTGGCGTCTGGAATGTCCCCCAAGACGGCCAGGATCCCACATGCCTCGGCAAGCTGCCGCCCCTTGATTGCTCCCTTGGGGGGCATGCCCGCCAGGGTCTCTTTGATACCCTCGACCAGATCGTTCAGTTCCGGTTCTAAGAAAACCAGCCCCTCGATCTTGCGTATCATCGCCTGGATGGGGCGAAGAGCCTTCTGGGTGACTTCCTGTTGGCCATGGTATGAACGTTTCCAGGTATCCTTTGCCATGACTTGGATTTCATGCCTAAGCTGCCCGGCCAGTCCTGTTACTTCCTTCTGTAGCCCCTCTTGATGTTTCTCAACAGGTGTTACGTTAAACACCTGTGTTGAAAAGCAGAGGGACTTCCTTACGTGCTCAGGTTCAGCTTGGGCATTTGCAATGACCGATTCCCACCCCGGATTTGCATCAATCCAGGATTGGACGGCTTCGCTGTAGCTTGCCAGGAATTCTTCTTTCTTGGCCTCAAACTCGATCTTCAGGCCGTCAAGCTTGACCATCAAGTCAGCCACTTTATCGACGGGAATAGCGTACCCACCAAGGAAGCGGGTTCCCACGAAGAGAGCCTCCCTTGCCGCACTTTGCCGGATGGCCATGAAGACCGCGAGCTTTTCGGGGTCCATGACCAACTTCGATCCCAGCTTTGCCAACGATTCGGGGGGCAGTTCGCTCCCCTCCATCAGCTTTAAATCTTCCGGGCGCAACTTTTTCCGGCCCGACCATACGTGGATGTCAAGTGTCAACACCTGGACATTATCAAGAATGTTAAGAGTGTTGTTCATTGTATTCATGTCGTGATCTCCTTTTAGGTAATGTTCTAAGGACGGCCAGAATTTCGGCAACCCTTATTGTTGTTAGAACCACTCATCGGGTGAATCCTTTTCGGTGGAACCCTTTGATGGACTGTTCATCCAGGCATCGACCGCCTGTGCGATGGTCAGTCTGTTGACCCCTTTTTTAGAAGGTTCGGTTTGTATGGGAGGCTTGGGAGAAGGGGGAGGGGGAAGGGGTTGCTGCTGCCTTCCTGTCCTCAACGAGCTGGAGTTTGACCAACCGTTTTCCGGAATCCATTCCCGAACCACCTGATAGCCCTTTGCGATTTTCTTATTCACCATCTCAGCAAGGACTCTTTCGGGAAACGATCGTTTTAAATCAACCCTCTTACTCTGGTTGATCTGGGATATCTTTCCCCAGTGTACATTTACGGTACTGAAAGTTCGGAATCCAACCCAGGCCTTGCCGCCGGAAACCGACGGCGCCTGAAGCCAGACACCATATTCACACCCGGGAGGGGGAGTTGGTGTTGACATGTGAGCCACCCCCTTTCATCCATTTCCGAACACGCGTTGCACCAATTCGTGCAGGGCATTCCGTGATGTTTCCTCCGCACGAAATCCGATAGCCCGATCAAGGGCATAAACCAAAGGATCAATCCCCGGCTTTGCCTTGTAAAACCGTGCAAGATGCGCCCATCGAATAAGGGACCTGGTGCAGAACACCACCTCGATCTCGCCGCTGGTGTAGAGGTCCCGAACCATGCCCGAGACCTTAACCATATTATCGGCAATGATGGGAGGCATGTCGGGACATGCCTGCGACAGCACCTGCTTTTCTTCCTCCGGTGTCGGATAGCCAACCTGCACCATCATGAAACGCCCCATGCTGGCGGCGTTCTGGCGCTTTGTTGCCTGATAAATTCCGGTATCATCACCGTTTCCGGCGGTGTTGCCTGCGACGACTATACGGGTACCGTTCATGAGCGGGTCAAGCGTTTCTCCCGTTTCCGGGATCATGATTGATCGCCCCTCAAGTATCCCATTCAAGCCGGTGAATGTTCCGGGGTCGAGGGTGTCAATCTCGTCCAGAAGTATCCAGGCCCCTTCAGGGTCTTTCAGGCCGGCGACCAAAGGGCCGTCTGTCCACTCCATCTGACCGTTCTTAACAACGAAACGGCCAAATAATTCCGGGATTTCCATTCTTTCGTGACACGAAACCACATAGAGGGGAATTCCGAGGCGGGATGCTGTCTGCTCGATGATCGACGATTTACCTGATCCAGTTGGACCGGTCAGATAAAGGGGGTCGTTTCCTGCTGCTCCTTTTACCCAGGCGAGCATGTCGGACAGTAGCTCCCTGCGAAAGATATACTCCGGCTTCTGTCGGGGAATAAGGTTGTGCTGTGTATCCCGGACATCGACGGTGACTGTGGCAGGTGCATTAATGCCAAACACTTCAGAAATAGATTTCTGCATGATACTTTCCTCCTTAATAGGTAATTTATTGGATTTATTATTGTGGTTGGTGAGTTCTATTGCGCCCGCGCCGCCCTTGCGGGTTGGCGGGTAATGAGCTTGTGCATGTCTTTCACGCCCGCTTTTACGTGGTGATCGAGGGCGATCACTCTGTCGCAATAGCGAGCCGAGATTTTCATTGCTATCTTCTGCGCTGCCCGGCCAGGTTCGTCATTGTCCAAAGCGAACAATATCTCGCGGGGCTTGAGCATCGAGAGGACATCTCCGATTTTTTCGGCGTTTCCAACCCCGTTCAACGAACACAGGGTGAGAGTGTCGTCGTTCAGGATGATTTCTGAGGCCAGGGCGTCCAGAATGGACTCCGCGACCATGATACGGGAAGACTGTCGGCGCAACACCCAGAGAGTCTTGTGACCAAGGGTCTTCCTGGCTGTGCCACCGATTTCCCGGCACTCCAAGCCCTTCAGGTTGTCGGCGTGGGTGATCGGTATTGCCACATAGCTCTTTTTTTCTTTGAAATGGGTGTACATGACACACGCCATTTCATCGTAAAGCCTGACTCCCTGTTCTTCAAAATACCGCCTGATGGTAGCGCGGTCTCCTGATGTCATAAGGGTCATTCTTTCTTTGTGGAGATTCCGCACCCACTCCACCTTGTCGGAGTCGTGAGAATTGGATTTCTGCGGTGGAGGCATGTATGTCGTGTAGGATAAGCTGTTGTTCAATTTTCTCACGCCATCAAGAAAGCCGACACCGTAAAAAAGCTCTACGAACTTGATTGCATCCCCCGATTCACCTGACCCCCAATCCTTCCATGTCCAGCGGCCCTTATAATAAGACACGCTGAACGAAGGATTATTTTCTGCTCTCAGGGGCGACGAAAATATTGCCTTCTCGCTTACGTGCCAAGTTGCTTTGTAGCCGAGAGACTCTATCAGGGCGATGAGGTTCACCCGTCGGGCGGCCTCAATGTCCCTATCCGTAACACGATGTGACCGGCTGGATTGCCGGGTTGGAGGCTGTGTTATTCGTTTCCACAGCCTGGTAATAAGTCCCATCAATCCTCCGCTCCTTTCAGTAGTCATTTTGTTGCCTCCTTCTCCTTTGATTTCATCGGTAATTGCGTCAGCCCTTCGCAGGACGTAAAAAAGCCGCACCTGTCCCGTTGTAAAGCGGTTCAGCCATGCGGCTATGTTCGTGACCTACTAAAAATACTAACTGTCTAAGTAATACTTCTAATAGAACAGAAAAATGAAGCAGAAGGAGGGAATATTGTGTCCTTGGAGAAATTGCGGGAAATAAATGAAAAAGGAAAGCTCATGGAAAACGACGGCTTGACGCATCTCGGCAGAGGAGTCAATATGAATGACATATTGAAAGATATTGACATTGCCATTAATGACGCCGACAGAAGCGGTCACTTTGGGTGTTTCGGTACAACACGGGTGGGAAAGACGAGGCTTGTCGAAAACATAATCGAGCAGGACGTCCGCAAGGGCTACAATGTTGTCGTCATCGACCCCAAAGGAGATGCAGAACTGTTTTCCAAGATTGTCCAGGTAGCAGCGGAATCCGGGCGGCTTGAAGAAGTGATGATGCTTACACCTATTTTCCCAGACCTCTCTATCATGCTTGACCCTCTGGCCTATTACTACATGGAAGACGAGCTGGTAGAACATATTATCTCCGGCATCAAGGCGAAGGAAGATTATTTTATCGCCATTGCCCAGGAAGTCTCCCAAGTCGTGATCTCCGGACTTGCACTACAAGCAAAGTGCAAGAAAGAAAAATTGATCATCAACTTTCTGGACGTAAAAGTGAGAAGCGACTGGACCAATCTCAAGAAATTCAGGGAAACTCTTCAGTTTCTATCCGGCAGCGAGGATCTTGTAGTGAGCATTGACCAAATACTAAGTTCCCCGCCTGACTTTTTCTCGAAGGTATCGTCATCGCTACGAACCACCCTCTCCGCCCTGACCACGGGTTCAACAGGACAGATTATCGGGAAAAGTCTAGTCAACGAGTTCGTTAAACGCATTGAGGAGGGCAGGGGGGTGATTCTGTTTTGTAATACGGGATCCATGCTTTCCAGACGAACGGCGCATATCATCGGCAGGGTGTTGGTTTCTATGATACAAAGTATGTTAGGTCGTGTTTTCGCATCAGGAAGAAAGCTCAATCCGCCCTTGTGTCTCCATGTGGACGAGGGACACAACATTCTCTATAAAGGGATCCAGGAGCTTTTCAACAAAGGCGGCGGGGCTAACGTCTGGATACATTTTTACACGCAGAGCATTGCTCAGATAGAAGAAGAAATAGGCCCGGAGGGGACAAGAAGCATCGTCGATAACATAAATAGCTGGCTGTACATGCTTGTGAACCATCCTGATACAGCCAAATACGTGGAAGATTCCTCGCCAATGAAAAGAAAATACCAGCCTATTCTATCTTTCGGAGGTGGTATCTCTGTCAGGGAAATGGAGGAGAAGCAGATTCTTGCCACACAAATACTTCAATTGCCCAAAAGATACTTCTATCTGCGATCTTACGGCAAACTCTACAAGGGATGTACGATGGATGTGTCTCCCAAATATGTGAGCGTGACGCTACCGGCCATCAATTGATTATTTCACTGGCAAGATTCAGGAGGGGAAGGTACGTATAATTTATTGAAAGCGATAATATGGGAAAATGTGTTTCTGAAGTAGCTTTGAACCCGTAATGAACAAGAGCGATCGAATAGCGACAGTTCATGAAAAGCCCTCGTGATCTGGCAAAAAAATACTATTTGAAATAGTGAGAAAAGCCTTCGGGCAACATAATCATTGTCCACAATCTTACTTTCTTAAGGAGAAAGAGTATTTTCCCTGTCGTCCGTTTTTCATATCTGTCACTGATAGTTCAGCTCCGGCTCGACACAACTACTGTTTTGCTACAAAAGATCTTAAGTCATTCTTGATGTAGTATTTTGCGCCAACTTTCGTTAAAAGAGCTTCCACATCGTAAAGGAATTCGGTCCAGTTCACGGCTCGTTCGTATTCTTTCATGTGGTTTAACTTGCCAACCTTCCAAAAAGCCACATAGGGATGGGCCATGTGAATCACCTCAAGGGCTTGAACGGGATCGATCACCGGTTCCAAGCTGACCCATGTAAAGAGGCCTTCTTTGTGAGCGGCCTTCAAGACGGCCATCCGTTCATCAACGGTCGAAGCGCCCGGTTCCCAAATTTTGCGCGTGGCATCATCGGAAAAACACAGTGTAACGCCTAACTGCGTGCTAGCCTCCTTCATCAGCCCCAGGTCTTCCTGAATCAAGTCTGCACATCCTTTCGTCAACACCTGGCTGTTCAGCCGATGTCTTGCGATAATTCTCAACGCCCGATGTGTCAACCGTTCAACCCGTTCAAGCGGTTGATACGGATCGCTCGAGAAACAAAATAGTATTCGCCGCTTATCACCACGAAGCTTCTCAGCGTCTTTATCGAGATTCTTCAGCACATCCGGCCGCGGTTCTGCTTTTGCGTGCCACTTTTCTCCCGTTGTGCGCATGCACGACGGCGCATAGCAATAACGGCATCCGTGCGTACAGCCACGATAAAGATTGCAGGCTAATTCGGAGTACTCCCGTGCCCGTCCTTTTGGTTCATAAACAACATTCATGGGGGAACTCCTTAAAAGTGTTTGATTGGTTCCGCATTCGGCTTTGTCCAAGCGCCATAGGAAATGCGAAAAACTTGATGAGGCAGCTTTTCTTCTTTAACCATTTTGTTCATCGCTGCCTTTGCATGGGATCCTAATACGCCGCACTGCAAGGAGAAGATGTATACCTCCTTGTTTGTCAGGATGCGGTGTTCCAAAACTTCTATCTCCAGATCTTTTTCGAATACAGTAATTTTTGTCGGCTTATCGTATTCAGAGAAAAGGGATGGCGCATTGGGATCAATGCCGTCATTATCGATATCAAAATTTGCATCACCGCCTTTTCTCCATGCGATGTGCAGGAACTTATCGATACCACGGGGATGATGGGAGCCAAAAACAAGACCATAGACATTCGGACCTTTTTGAATGGAAAATGATCCGCGATAATAGGTATGACCTTCCGGTATCCAGCGGCGATAGGCATCTGCGACTATGCGATGCACATTCTTTCCATTCATCGGCACAAAATCAGCATCCGTCACGGGGACATATTTACGGATTTCCTGAATATTTTTGAATCTATTGACCATGCCGGAGGAGATAAAAAAGATGACATCCGTCAGGGAAAGGCGTACGATGGTTTTAAAGATGTCCTCTGTGATTTGCTGCACGCCATTTTGGTCGAGGAACAGAAGATTGGCTGTTTTCCCGCGCATCAATGGTTCCCATTGTTCAAAGACTGAATGAAAATCACTTTGTTTAATGGTAAATTCGACCTGCGGTAAGGCAATTCTCTGTTCGTCGATACATGAAGATAGATCCTGATATTTATCCGCAGCACATTCATTGAAATAGGCCCGGATTTTCTTTGTTCGATTGCCATGATGATTCAAGGCCTTGCGGATCTCCTCGCATGTGATGAGGGGACTGCCCGGATTCCCTTCCGTATCGTTTCCAGGCCCGGCAAAAAAATCAAAAATCTGCAATGTCTCTACAGAAGGCAAATTGATGAAGACCGGCAACCACTCACGCAGGTACTCCCGATAGAGATCCAGCTTGTCTTGTGTACCTTCGTCATAGGGCTTTTGATGAAGATCACGTCTGGGCATGTCTGCCGTCCTTTCTATTATTGGCGTTCCATTCGTTCATATGCAGCGATCCCAAAACAATTGTCCCCGATGTGTGGGACCATATTTATTGATCTATTCTCTCCTCCTCAGCGCCGTTCTTGCCCAGGCCCATGCGGTATTTGATGTCGTAATTGATGATGAAGTCCAACTCCTCGTGGGTAAAGCCGTAATGTTCGGCCAGGAGCTTGTCGATCTCGTCGATGATGGGTTTGGATTTCATCGCATTGAGTTCATCATATTCAATGACATGTCCCTCTTTTGTGACGATTTTCTTTCTATTACTATTTGTCCTCAAGTCGTAAGACAACCTTTCTTCGAGGTCTTTCCATTCAGTATTGCCTATACTATCAGGAATAGGGAACCATTTTACAAAGCTATCATTAACATGTTCACAATCGGCAAGCGAACTATAGAAAAGATAAAATAGGGATGAATTTAATAGATTGACTGCGAATGATTTTTTGTCTTCATTTCGAAAAGATATGGTCCTGCCGTGTGCAGGAGCTATTTCTTGATCATTTTTCTTGAAATAAGGGTAACCAGAACAGGCCTTAATCCAATATCTGCATGCTTCCTGGTAATAAACGAGCGCGGTTGAATACTTTGAAATATGGTCTGAAAGAGAAATGCTATTCTTGAGAACATTTCTAAAGATCATCAACGCTGTGTTATTACCAATTTTTGCAATTCTATGCTTATTCACATGAACATTATGTTCACATATTTGAACGCAATCTATGGCATGGGTTCTTTCTTGAGTATAAAATCGGCAAATTCTGGAACTAAATATTCCAGATTTGATGGTTGGGATAGACAAAATAATTGCAACAGGCATTTCTACACCATCAAACATAGATTCTGGACGTCGCGGGAATGACGCGACAATAACTGAACTTCGCTTGATCAGCATATCCTGCAACGAAGCCATATTCTCGGATGTTATAGATGTCAATTGAACGATGAGGCTGACATTTGCAGAATTCGTTGCTATTTGGAAAGATCGGTCAAAAACATAAGCAAAAAGGTTTTTGCTATCGAAAGTCTTATAATTATTAGCGATTAATTTGTAGCCATGTTTAGCTTCGGAATATACTACGTATGGTGGATTTCCGATAATCACATCAAACCCGCCGTGGCCGTGAACAATCTCGTAAAATTCGGCAAACCAGTGGAAGGGCCGGTGGGTGGTCCTCCAGTCTGAAAACTTTACTTTGGCGTAATGCTGTTTGTGCAGGAGCACATCCAGGGCATGGGTTAGCTTTTCCAACCGTGCGTTCAGGTTGTCTTTGGCGGTTCTGAAATCCCCATAGACCGTGCTTCCGGTAAGTTGGATCTCCTTGTATCGCGTAAAGGCCCGCGCCACGATACCACACTTCTCTTCAATTTTCTCGACGTCATCGTCGAAATCCAGCATACTCGACTTATTGCCGAAAAACGCCTCTTTGATCTGGGCTTCCGTCGCATACCCGATCAGCGTGTTCCCGACGCGAATATTGAAATCCACATCGGGCAATGGTTCCAGTCCCAGATTGGGTTTGCGGTAGTCAGCGTCGACTGTGGCCGCAAGCTTGAGGAAGAGGCGCAGCTTGGCGATTTCCACGGCCTCGTTCATAATGTCCACGCCGTAGAGGTTGTTCAGAATGATGGATTTGTAGATAAAGTAGGCCTGATTGGGGTGCTGTTCATTCTGGACTTGTGCCAGGGTTTCCCGGAAGAACTTGTATTTATGGCCGAAGGTCTTTTTCTCGACCGCATTGGCCCGGTCCTCGTCCTCCACATAGGCCCGCATCCGGAGTAGACAGGTCTCGTAAAGGGGTTCCAGAATGTTCATCGCCGCAAAGAGAAAGGCCCCCGATCCACAGGTCGGATCGAGGATGGTCGCCTTGCAGAGGGCCTTGTAGAAGTGACGGATAAAGTCGGGGTCGGCGATGTTTTCCAGGAGGTCTTGGGCAAACTGGCGGATGTTCAGGTTACAGGTGATGAAGTCGTTGATGTTTGTTATGTCGCCGTCGGTGATTTTCCGGCTAAGATCGGCGCACCGTTTGCGGCGCTCGATAAGCTCGCGATAGATCTCTGTAGGGAGCCCGATGTCCGAAGGGGCCGATTTGTTCCAATCCTTACGCAGATCGCATAGGTAAGGACCCGTGCCGTCCACGACCCGCTCTGCTAATTCAGGGTCAAAACCTTTCTTTATTTCCGGGGGTAGATCGTCAAACAATTTCTCTGTGTCGGGGACGCCTTTCTTGACAGCGTCATAGATGTAGTCGTTGCCGCTTTCCCGAACCATGCTCCAGACCGGCCCGTCGGCCTTGAAGCCGATTGGATGGCTGCGCTTCGTTTCATCGAAGAGAAAGGGGATGATGCAGTTCCTGCCGATATAGTCGGTGATGTCTTCTTTGGTGTAGTAGGCCCCCATCTGGGAGCGATCGTTGATGTATTTCTCAAAGATATAACCGATGACATCGGGATTGACGTCCTTTCCGGAAGATTCGGCGCGGGTGTCCAGATACCAATTGAACTCGTCGAAAAAGGCAAAAAGACGCTCAAAGGCCGTGTCGTCGATGTCAAGATCCCGGTTCAGTTTTTCAAGCTCGTGTTCGTCGAAGAGGCCGCCGTTCAGGTAAGGTACATTGCCGATTTCCACGGTCAGTTCCTTGCTATGCGCAGGCGAACCAAGGCCCTGGTGAAAGAGGACGAGCAAGAAGGCGCGGTAGAAGGAGTAGAATTTACCCTTTCCTTTTTGTTCCCCGCAGGCCTTGAGCTTGTCCTGAAGGTAGTTGCGGTTGTTGTCCAGAAAACCTTTCTTCTGGATGAAGTAGCAAAACATGAGGCGGTTGAGCATGAGCGAGGCGTACCATTCCCGGTCGCCCTGGGCTTGTATCCCCTTGATGAATCCGAGAAACGCGGTGTGCTCCTTCTTGAAGCCCTCGTAGAATTTTTTTGTGACCTTTTCGTTATTCTGTTGGAAATTCTTAGCTACGCGGCCCGTCACATCCACAATGGTGATCCTGTCTTCCTCGTCTAAGGTAAAAAACAGGCCGCTTGCCCGCTGATAGAGAAGCTCCGGGCTCTGTTCTTTCTTGTAGCGGGTTTCCGTGACTTTGGTGGGTTTTCCCGTCTGACGGACGGCCAACTGCCAGACCTGTTCGGTTTGGGCCGTATCGATGTAGATAATCAGATGTTCCTGAAATAGTTTGGTCACACTTTGTTCGACCTTCTTGCGCATAGCGTAATCGGGAATCCTGCCTTGCGCATCCGGCTCGCACAAAAGAATTTTAAAGCCGCTTTTTTCCACGACCGATTCGAGTACGAATGTGGATTCGTCCACGGCGATGGGTTGTTTGATCCGGTCGTTGTTCCAGCCCATGTCGATGAAGAGCTCTTTGAATCTGAAGGCTTTGATGTAGGCACTGAAAGCATCTTTGGAAAGGTTCATTCGGCATGCTCCGTTTTGAGGCCAAGCGAGCAGATGATCTGAGGATCGCGGATTTCCGGCTCATCGTCGCTGGTAATGCAAAGCTTGGCTTCTTCTCTCAAGGATGTCACTAGTTCCGCCAGTTGCTCGTCCGAAACACCGGCCTTAAGTTGGCGGCTCAAGGTGTCGCGGGCGAATTCTTTGAGGGGGTATTTATAGATGTCATCTACGGCCCGTTTGAGGGGCTCCGTCATAAACAATGTGCCGTCGTATTCCTTGCAAAATCGGTCCAGACGCATGTACACGCGATATTTGACCCCTGTTTTCTTCCCCAGCGTTCCGCCTTGATTCTTCTCTTCTTCCCGAATTAACGCCATGCTCGACTTGACGATATCATGATGATTTTCCAGCCGTTCAACGGGCGGTGTATGGGTATGGCATTCCGCAACTTTCAGGATAGCCAGTTGGGATTGGGTAATCAACTGCCCTTTGGCATCCATCCAGGTCAACACGTCATTGTCTTCTACAGTACGGGTATAGACGATCACGCCGTCTTTGCCGGGAAAAGCGGTAGTGGCCTTTGTGGAATAGACGACATTCGGCATGTCGGGAATCAGTTTGGTGAGCGCCGGGTTTGCATCCGTGGCGTTTTTCCAGATCTGATAGGCATAGGAGGCCAGGTCCACTTCATTGTCGTCATCCTCGTCCAGAATGCCCGACTTCTCACTGTAAAGATCGTGGATGCTTACAGGATCGCCGTCAAAGAACACCTCATCGGAACCGACCACCTCGGCGTTTTCCGTGATCCGGCGCTGGAGTCTGCCGCGAAGCCGGATAATCCGCTCAATGCCGTCGGCGGGCAGGAATGAATAGCAGAGAATTTCCTGAGACTTCTGACCGATACGATCCACACGACCCGCTCTCTGGATCAAACGGATGATCGCCCAAGGCAGGTCGAAGTTGACGACGATATGGCCGTCCTGCAAATTCTGCCCCTCGCTGAGGACATCAGTGGTAATTAGAACGCGCAGATCTTGACCTGTTCGGGTGATTTCATGTTTTTCATTGCTTTCAGGGCTGAACCGATGGGCGAGTGCGGTCGGGTTGTCATTGTCGCCGGTGACGCATTCGATCTTCGTTACACCCATTGCCTTCATGTGGATGGTCAGATATTCCGCCGTGTCTGCATATTGGGTGAAGACGAGCACCTTTTCGTCCCGGTGCTTCTCTTCAAGGAGTCGATGAAGGGATAGTAACTTCTGATCTTTTGCCGGGTCCCATGGACCGGCCATTTTCAGGATCTTGATGATTTCCCAACCGTCGCTAATCAGTTCTTTCATTAGGTCCTTGGCAAACAGGGCGGAACGAATCCACTCAAATCGGTTCTTATGCGCCCCTGCGAATAGTTCGTAGACTTCCTTACCCTTTTTCAGATATGCGCTTTCATCCATGAGAACCTGAAAACCGGGATCGTCGTCGTCCGTATCCTGATCTTCCAGAAAGTCATCCAGATTATCTATGATGTTCTTCCCGATCGGTAGAGGGAGATTGTTCTCGATGGCATGGATGAAGACAAAATTCCGAAGAACATGCCGTGCCAGGGACAACTGGAAGGCGAAACCGGAGCTCTCTAGGCGTTTGAAGAGGTTTGTACGGCAAAACCCCATGAGCCGCTTGCCCGCCCGTGAAAGGTTGGCGATGATTCTTTCTTCTTCAGCGCTTGTCTTGTCTACCGGCTTGGGGTCCAGGTAATTGGCAAGGCCATATCTGGGCAGATCGAGATGGTTAATCCGGTTCACCACACCATCGGAATAGAGCCGGGCGTATTGGTCATTGGTGTCTTTCTCGTCGAAGGCAAACACCACCTTTCTGGGGATGCGGTCCGGAAAATAGGAACGCTTGCCGTTTTTGAAGGTGAGAAACCGCCGCCCTGTTTCGGAGTCCAGTGAAGAATAGTGTGTGCGAACAAAACTTCTCGTTCTCCGGACCAGATACAGGCGCATCAATTCACGCCAGTCATCGGCATGATTGCTTTTTTCAAAGGCCTTGACACTGCGGATGAATGTTTCCGTGTGTCTGGCGAGGAATTGAACCTGCCCCCCGATGGTGTTGATGTAATGCTCGGGAGAAATCCCAAGGTCTTTGTCGTCGGAAAGGAACAAGCGTAGCTGGTTGGAAAGATCGGTGTATGACTTGTTGTATGGTGTTGCCGAAAGTAAAACCACCTTGCTTTCATTCTCCTCAAGGTAGTTTTTTATCGCCCGATAACGGCTTCCCTGATCATTTCTGAGGTTGTGGCTTTCGTCGATGACGACCAACCGGTAGCGCCGCAGGTTGGGCAGGGTGGACTGAACCATGCTCTGGGAAATAACCTTGGCGCGCAGTTGGTACTTGTGGGCGTAACCTTCCCACATATCCTTCAGGTTCTTAGGGCAGATGATTAAGGTCTCGAAATAGAAATCTTCTTCACAAAGTTTGGCAATGGCGGTTGCGATGATGGTTTTGCCCAAACCGACCACATCACCGATCATCACCCCATCTCGTTTATTCAAGTGATGAACCGCGACGAGTACCGCTTTTTTCTGAAAATCCAGAAGTTCGTCCTGGAATATTTTCGGCAGTTTGAATTCGCTAATGCCAGCTCTGGCCTCTTGTGACAAGTGATAAGCCATTTTCAGGTAGATATGATAGGGTGAAACCGGCTTTTCCGCAGCCCAGCTTGTATCGATGATTTCAATCAGTTCCTGGGTTATATCGAGACACCAGCGGTCATTCCAGCGGTCATCAAACCATCTTGCCAGTTTATTTGCTGCATCTTGTTCCAGCACATCGACATTCAATTCTCCCTGTTTAGAAAGCCCAGCAAGGGTGAGGTTACTGCTGCCGACAAACCCGACTACGGGAACGCGGGCATCTTCACTATAAGCAAGGTATAGTTTGGCATGCAACGGATGTCTTGAATGGAGTTTGACAACCGTCTTTCCTTCACTCATCTGCTTGCTGAGATGTCGAAGCGCGGCTTCATCCGCGCTGGAAGGTATGCCGATTGTCAATTGTTCTCGAAAATCACGGGCGAGCTTCTTTTTGATCTTCACGACTTCAGATTGGTCGATAGTGTCCGATTTGATATCGCGATATTGTTCCCTCACACTTTCAACGGGATTTTTCTGCATGCCCACCAGAAGTCGGCAGTACCGTTGCACTTGATCCTTGCTTTCAACAATCCAGTCACCTGGGAGACACTCGATTTCAGTATGGATTTCTTTCCACCCACGCAGATTAAAGTAACCAACACAAAAGTCGGCCCGTGAGGAGAGTTTTAAGGTTTCTTTTAAACCATCGGTCAGCACTTTGGTTATATTATCATAGATCGTCGGCACTTTATTACTCTCCTGTCTGCATTTTGGTTTTCATAAAGGTGTATTCAATACTTTACATAGCATAATTAATGGGAAAATAATATTGGTGATTATGTAATGGACTACGGTATGATACTCGCTATTGATAAGTTGTAATTTAGGAAGAACAGCCGGATTCTGGATGAGCGCATAATGGTTGCCAAAGCATCGCATGTTTCGGTCCGTATTCATTCAACATAATGTAATGAAGATCCGATGTAAGCATTAGGCATTTTAAGCGATTGGCTGCAATTCATAAAAAATGAGCTGCACAACTTCGCATTCTTGACACACTCATCTAAAAATATATATCCGCAAAACTTTCTATTGTGCGAGGAGAAGAAAAACAAGTCAACGTTTAAATGGCTTGGCCTTGTTAAATTTTGGAATGATCAGCGCATAGGTGTCACCCCAGTAATTTTTTGCTTTGACGGAGATTTTTTGTTTCGTTAAAATGTCCCCACTGCTGGTCTCCCACCAAGACAAATCTTCCATAGCGTCGGCAGACTCAGCTTTGCCGCTGTGAACGGTATAAATTACCGAATGCTCAGGTACACGCATATTTTCATGAATTAAGATACCCTGCTCCTTTGCTGCCTCGTTCGGAGTGACTTTTATGGCACGTAAAACTGGAATCGGAAGCGTACTGAAATCAAAGCTATGTTGAGCCGCTAGTTGTCTGCTTTCTGATTTCTTTAGCCCCTTTTTACACAGTACCAACAAACATGGTTCCGGCCATGCTTTAACAATGCCGATGAGAGAGGCCAAATTACTCGCCTCTGGACACAGAGTTTGCCTCAGGGTTTCGATTTGTTCAAAGGAAATTTCTCCCTTGATGAGCGGCTTTACAAAAGGATTATAGAATCCGAATTTTCCGGCAATGAGATCGATTACGACTTCCTCGGGGTCTTTATTAGAAAGATGCACGGTTCTCATAAAACATAAGCGTGACTGATCCGTGAGAATAAGTAGGTGAGCCACCTCATGCCATTTTGTAAAATATGCCCTTGCAGCATTACTCCCCCTGCAATCAATTATGGAAACAAATTCAGGTTCCCAAGGTTCTCTCTTTGATCTGCGGTATGTTATACCTAGCACTTCATCAGAAAATTCATGATCGATGGTTGCGAATATCTTTTCCCCCTGCTTTAAATATTTTGCTTTAATGGCAGCAAGATCGTCGTCGCTGTGAATTTCCTCGAAAGATGTATCAAGCTTACCGGCTACCCAGCATAGAAAATCAGACAACGAAGGGCAGTCAATAGCTTCCTTCAGAAATTTCTTGATTCGTTTTTCACAAAAGTTCAGGATATCTGAGACAGGATTATTACTTGATCTGATACCTAAATCTTTGGCTAATCTCCAAATTTTTGTTGACTGATTTAATCTCGTGGCCACTTATTTAAATGCCTCCTTTATGGCTTCATGGAATTTTTTCCAACCATCAACCGTCAACTCCTTGCGATATTTCGTGCCCCTTCTGGCAACGACTGAGTTGAACGTACTTAACAGATCGAGCGTAGCGCTATAGCTAAGCCCCAATTCTTCTGCCGCCTCGGATAATTCCTGGGGAATGATAATTTGATCAGTTTTTGCGTTCTCCGTAACTCTTCCCGCGAGTAAATAATCAACAGAAGCCCCTAACTCATTGGCGAGTCTCAATATGCCCTGTGAGCCAATGTTCGTTTTATCATTCTCGACATCACTTAAAAAACCTTTGCTCATCCCAGCCTTCTTGGCGAGTTCTTCCTGAGTCAGGTTTCTTTTTTCTCTAATTTCCCGGATTCTCTTACCTGTGGTCAATTTTTCTCTCCTCCAACCATGTAGCGTGTTAGTTCTGTATACAAGAACATGGTAACGAAATGCAAGAAATATATTTCTTGACAGATCAAAAATAGTTCGATATACAGTATCAAACATCGCGTATAGCGAAATAATAAAGACGGAGGAAATTTTACATGGCAAAAAACGCTCCTTACGGAGACGGCCACAGGCACGGTCAGGTAACAGACCGTTCACAGACGTATAACCCCAAGAATGATCGCTGGACCAAAAGGGACACAGATACTGGAAGGTTTATCGATCAGAAAGCTGATGAAAATCCATTTAAAGGTGTCCGAAAAGAAAAACAGGAGGAATAACTCAAATGAAAGAAGCACATGAAAACCATCATGAAAACCAGGGCCATATTAAAAAGTACACCATTATCGTAAATGGCCGTGAGAAAACGGTGACTAAGAAAGAATTGTCATTTGCTGAGATTGTCGCTTTGGCTTTTGAAAATCCTCCGACGGGTGAGAATATCATTTTCACCATCACATACAGGCGGGGTGAGGGCAATAAGCCCGAAGGAACCATAATCGATGGGGAAACAGTTAAGATAAAAGAGGGAATGATCTTCAATGTCACAGCAACTGATAAATCGTAGTAATGATTTAAAGCGTCTTCGAGATGAGGGTTACGACGTAGTGGTTAAGGTTAACCACCTGCTGGTCAAGAATGTGCCGTATGTAAATTCCAATAAGGAGATCAAGTTTGGAGTTCTCGTTTCGGACTTGAGTTTGGCGGGTGATGTGACAATAACTCCCCGCAATCATGTTGCCTATTTCGCCGGAGAGCACCCCTGTAACAGGGATGGCTCAGAGTTGGCGAAAATCAAGCATCAGAGCCAGCGACAGGAGCTTGATCGTGATCTTGTCATTGACCATTCATTTTCGAGCAAACCTGTTACGGGTGCTTACAAGGACTATCATGACAAGATGACCACTTACGTAGCCATCATTTCTAGCCCCGCTCAGTCGATTGACCCCAGCGTCACAGCAATAACTTTTCCAGTTATTGAATCTGACCGAGAAGAATCTGTGTTTAAATATATCGATACGGCATCAAGTAGAGCTGAGATCAATGTTGTGACCAGGAAGTTAGAAGGCGGGGCGATCGGCATTGTGGGCCTGGGTGGTACAGGCTCCTATGTGCTAGACTTGGTGGCCAAAACTCCCGTGAGAGAAATCCGCCTCTTTGACGGAGATAAATTTTCTCAACACAATGCGTTTAGATCGCCGGGCGCTCCATCGATTGAGGAGCTGAAGAAAGAAACCAAGAAGGTGGTCTACTTCCAGGACATCTATTCAAAAATGCATCGAAATATCATTGTCAATGGCGACTACATAGAGGCAGCGAACGTCAATCAATTAGAGGGACTAGATTTTGTATTCCTTTGCCTGGACAGCGGCGAGCCGAAAGGACTTATTGTAGAGAAAATGGAAGCTCTTGGCATACCCTTCATTGATGTCGGCATGGGTGTGGAGCTCGTCGATAACGCCCTGCTCGGAATTCTCAGGGTCACGACCAGCACAGACGGAAAACGTGGTCACGTGAAGCAAAGGGCCTCTTTCTCTGATGGCGGAGACAACAAGGAATATTCCCGAAACATTCAGATTGCAGATCTTAACGCTCTGAATGCGGCCTTGGCTGTCATCAAGTGGAAAAAGCTATGCGGGTTTTACAAAGATCTCGAAAATGAGCATCACTGTACGTATACTATAGATGGCAATATTCTGACCAATGAGGAGCAATGTGAAGCGCAAAATATCGCTTAAACATGAATTTGTCGAATATATTCCCGATAAACTGAAGGACGGGACTGTTTACGTGTCGATAGCTTTCTCAACGGTGGTGCACAAATGCTGCTGTGGATGTGGGAACGAGGTTATCACCCCGCTTTCTCCAACTGATTGGAAGCTAATCTTCGACGGCCAGTCTATTTCTCTCTATCCGTCTATTGGAAACTGGAATTTCGCGTGCCGGTCCCACTACTGGATTGAATGCAATATTGTCAAGTGGGCTCCGCAATGGTCACAAGAGAAGATTAAAGCCGGCAGAACCAATGATGCTTTCGTCAAAGAAAAATACTTCGGCGGAACCATTGGCAAGATCGTTCATGAAAAGATTGCTGATGCACGGATAACAAAAGGCAAACCGAAAGAGAGCTTTTGGCAGACCATCAAGAAATGGTTGTCTTAATTGTGTTGGAGCCTTATCTCCTCTATCGAACTTCTATCCTGTTCGTAAATCATGAAATGAAAAGTCTTTCGCATGGTAGGAGTCAACTATAAGGTTTTCTGTATGATCCAGTTTGAAAGTCCTGCTGCTACTGCAAGCTGTGAAATCTTTTCGATAGTTAATATCTGAGCCTTATCTGGAATTTTCCAGGTAGAAATGTCGCCGCGAGGGCTATGAACAACAAAAAACATTTCATGGTATTGGTCTAACGTTTCGAAAATATCACAGTACTCTTTAAATGTCTTTGTGTCCGCCTGCGATTTAATCTGAACAAATGCCTTCTTACCAGACACAGGCAAGAACAGATCTAAATCAATAGATTTTTCTGTTCCGCCTACGGCAGAAACTCGCTGCCAGCCGGAACGGGTAAAAATCAAATCACAAAGCAGCTCGAAATCCTTCCAGCCAAGTGAGCGAATCATTTCTTCTAGTGATTTTTCGAGTGAAGACAAGCACTGCTTCGCGTTTAGCACTTCAGGTGCAATCTCTCCGTTGATTCTCCTTATTAAGTATTCCTCTTCTTCGACAGAACAAATCGTACCTCGGAATCCTTTTGTCTTTGTGAGCTTCCCGCTCAAATTCTCAATCAAAAGTTCTTCATCCATGATACTCTTGCTCTTCCATTTTCCAACGACGCAACGTGACCGCGTCCCGTCCGCTAATAATCTTACCTCGGGATATGCGAAGCACCAGTAAAGACGACGACGATAAAATGTAATCCAAAGTGTATCTTGGCCCAAAGTATAGAAATCCTTTATCTGGTTTGTTATTCCTGTAGCCTTGCTTTTGGTCTTCTTTTGAGCCCAATAAGCACGCAAGACAGCCCAATTCCTTTTTAGGCATTCCTCATGATGGGGATTAATGAACCCAAGTCGAATGAAAGGATTCGCTCCTTCAATACAGTCGGGCTCCCACCGGCCTTTGCTGCCAAGCTTGATAAAGCGAACGGACTTTGGTTTTATTTTTTGCATTTCGCTTAACCCCTCTTAGAAGGACTCTTAAAAATTTCTTTGTTGTTGATCATTGTGGAATGAAATCTATACTTGCCTATGTGCTAAGTCAACTCTTGATTACAGTACCGAGCGGATCTGCTCCAAAAGGGAGAACTTCGCTTTCAGATGTATGCGCACTTTCGAATGGGATTCATTGGCTGCCCGAATTTACCTATGTGAGGACTTGTATTGTATGCCGTGGAAAACGTATGACTTATCGGTTAAAGTCCGATCATGGGAGTTCGGTAGTTCGCCCATGTAGCTTGAGGGAGGTGTTAAGGGTAACCTGAAACGCTAAGTTCCCTGACAAAGGCTCCTTAAGGGAGTCGAGCAAAGCTGCGGGTCGCAGCGCAAGCGAACCCAGACGTAGCCTCGAAATTCACAATGGAGTTGTCGACCCCGTAATACAAGGGGGAAGACCGGAGCATCTATCCTGACGAAAACTACCAGAACCGATAGATGGGCTTCCGGGGTAACAGGGGTGACACGCAGTGGCAGCCATGCGACAATAAACACGGGAGACCCTTGTCGATGCCCTACAGGAGGGCAACCGGTAGATATAAGGAAACGAAACTCTACGGGGTCGGCAGGGGAGTCGGAGTTGCCCATATTACCGCTTGTATCCCAAGGACAGCATAACCTTGGGAGAGGGAAGGGGCAATACTTTTATCACGTTTCAGAAGAAGTAAAGGAAAGGGGATTGCACGGAAGTGCTGAAAACTCCAGATAACATCCGGGAA
>JALNVY010000003.1 GCA_023231165.1 Syntrophales bacterium
CGCGCCGCCGCGTTAGTTTCATCGCCTGTGTCCTTTTGACTCCTTCAACTCAAGCCGTCCACCATTTTCGGACAGTCGCCACAGGAGTAAAGCATGACGTGCTATGCCTCCTCCTGTGGCCATTGTGGCCGCGTGAGATAAGCCAACCCCAGTAATTGCGATAAATCGCTTCCCAAATCCTTTTGATTGTATCAAATATCTTTTGATTGCCTATCCAAAATTCCTAATTAAAAGTTCATTAACCTGCTTCTTTCGGTTTGCTCCTCCGGCAGAATAGGATGTTTCTACCGCCTCGATTTTGAAATCCTTGTATAGATCCCGGATCTCCTCAGCATCGTTTATTGACATGATAAACCGACCATTGATCTGGGTCAGAATGTCTCTAATCTTTGTGAAGTCGGCACGTTTGAATATCTCGCGGCCATAATAATCCTCGTACCCGTAATATGGGGGATCGACATAGAAAAATGTGTCTGGCTTATCAAATCGTTGAATGATTGCATCGTATGGCCGGTTCTCGATATATACTCTGGAAAGACGAAGGTGGACAGCTGAAAGCTCTTCCTCAATTCTCAACAGGTTCAGACGCGGCCGCTGGGTAGTGACGATCGACCACGATGGATTTTCAATGCGCGCTGCATATCCCGATTTCAATAAATAGTAGAATCGAACGGCCTTTTGGATATCCGTCAATGTCTCCGGGTTCTCAAGTTTAAAGCGCTCGAACTCATCCCTGGCCACGAGAATCCACTTCAGATACCGGATGAACTCCTCCAGATGAAGCTTTACGACTCGATACAGAGTAACGAGGTCGGTATTAATATCGTTAATGATTTCTACTTCCGACTCTTCCTTTTTGAAAAATACCCAGGCAGCACCGGCAAATACTTCACAATAGCAATTATGCTTGGGTATCCTGGCAACGATTCTCTTGGCGAGCAGCGATTTGCCGCCCATGTACGCTAAAAAACTGTTCATCGAGTTCCTCCTCAGATTGCAATGTGGGAGTAACCCTGCTATAAGGCGCGCTGCTCGGTTCGCGGATGGTAGCGGGTTATCCCGTCTGGCGTTTGGTTCGCCTGGTCTGGGGAGGTGGTGCTCCCTGGAATGCCATCCGCTCTTTATTGCCTGAGATATAGCCATGCGGCAATTAGAGCGGCTATTGTGAGTAGGATACCGTCAAACATCGGCACCCTTAATCAATCGCTGAGAAGTCCATGCTGATCTCATAGGTGACGGTCAGTTGCGCTCCATTGGGCACTGCCACCGTGGGGGAAAGGATGGAACGCTCCATGAGAACAGTTCTGGCACCGTAGCTGGGGACATAAAATATGTTATTTATTCCCACCTCTTTGATGGTGATACTCCCTCCACTATTATTGTTAAATATTCTCGCCACAGTGGTTTTCCATGTCTGCGTTCCGGAGGTGTATGCCGATATTGCCGCTGCTTGTGCCACATGAGATAGTTGGCCGCTGCTTGTTCCATCCTCGATAGCTGCGGCAAGTGTGTACTGGTCAATATCGAAGGCCGTATCTGCCGTTCCGACGGATATGATCCCGATCTTTGCTTCGAACTGGCCGCTGGCATACTGTGCATGTACTCCGGCCGTGTTGTCTTTGAAGTTGGCATATCCAGCTCCAAATGTTGAATCTGCCAAAACCAGTGGTCCAACATTAAACCCGGCGTAAAACAGATTCCAGAAATTCCTCGTCCAGCTATGTCCTCTCTGGATATCATCGATAATCAGGATGCCATTCTTGTCATGTACTTTCAGACCGATCATGATTTCAGGTGGCGAGGGGACCTTGAGTTTCACGCATAAGGTTTTCAATTCTGCGTATTTTTTTTCTTCTGTTGGGTTTAACATTTCTTTTCTCCTTTATTTATGCATCGGGATATGGATATTCCGCCGACTGCAATGATGCTGAGAAGTCGGAAGTATATCTTGCAATTCCTTTAGTGATACGGAGGTCGTCTATTATCCCGGCAAAACCAGAGCCCGCGCCGGAAGTATGCCCGATTCTTGTTGGGGTATCTTCTGCTAACAACGCCGCTGTCCCAATATCAGTCGTGCTACCAAGCACTCCATTAAGAAAGGCATAAACATTTGGTCCTGAGCGGCATATGGCAACATGTCCCCACGCCCACATGCCCAAATTACCGATAATGGCGCCATTAACTAAATCCCATGCAGTTGTTTCTGCCATGTACAATTTCAGATTCAGACCATCGTTGTAGGGTTCCACTATTGCGATAGGACTGGCTGCTGCAGTGGCACATTTGCCAAAAAGCCAACCTCCTGACGGCCAGGGTCCGACGTTATTTGCATACGCCCAAAATTCAACAGTAAAATCCCCGCTACCGAAATTCAAATCTGCATGGTTAGGCGTATAGATCCCGGAGTTACCATCAAAAAACCCGGCCGCATTACCAAATTTCTTTTCTGCTTGACGGGTAAGAGGTGTACCATACGGAGTCCATATCTTCTCGCTTTCATCCGTAAAAACAGTACCGTCCGCTTCACCATTGAAATGGAGTAGCGATACGGTGTAATTCGTAACGTCGTCCGCCACTCCAAAGCATCGATGCACCCCGCTCTGCGATCCGGACGTGTCTATGAGTGCGCCTCCGGCGGTCAATGAAAGATTAAAATCATCGGTCGTCTTGTTGCGGACATAATACTTTCCGCCGGTTAGCCAATCACCGGGGGTCAATCCCGTGGGCAGCGCCCCCGTCGTCTTGAAAAAACACATATCGCCATTCGCCATCCCATGCCCGGCACAGGTGACCAGACCCGGCTCATCAATGGAGATCGTACATTCGCGGGAATTGTGGACGAGGGTTGAGACAGCCAGCGTCGGGACAGCGGGGACGGTCAGGGCGACGGGGGCGTGTTCTACCGGCGTCTCCTCGATTACGGACGCGGAGACGGATATCATGGGAACATCTGGAACGGTGAGTCGCAGAATCCCATCCCACGGCGTCGGAGCGACATGCGGGATCGCGGAGCGATAGAAGATTTGCAGCAGCCGGAAGGTGATTTTCCCGGACGCGAAGTCCGGCGCTACGGAGATCACCCGCCAGATATTATCAATCAGGGCGTTGCTTTCCTGATCGTAGAGGGCATCCGCGGAGTAGATAACTGCATCGCCGACGTCGAGGTGCATCCGCTTGAGCGTGATATCCTCAACCTCGATCTCGTAGAGTGGCGAATTGAACTTGCCGACGATGGTGTCCTGGATCAATTGCACCGTCGTCAGATCCCGGCACCAATAGTGTTGATACGGGGTGCCTGGCTTCCGGATCCCGTAAATGCCTTGAGATATTCCGTCCGCATGGGCGGTGTCGTCGGTTTCGTGCCGGAACTCCTCCGCTGCATAATTATATCCATAATTCGCCGGGCATTGATTGATCACATTGACCAGGCGCAGGTTTGACTCGATCAGGGTCGTCTCCTGTTTAGGCAGAGTCGGCGGGGTGCCGGCGGAATATTGATCAATAGTGCCATCGTCGATCTCCAGGACCAACTGACCGGCGCCGTTGAGGTATGCCGAACCGAGGACCGAGGACATCATGGCGGTGATGATCTCCCAGAGCGTACCGTCCTGGCTGATCACGCCTCCGGCCACGTATCCCCATTTGTCGAATATCTGCGAGGCCTGCGCTTTTTTGCTCGCCTCAAATATAGCGGATGTAAAATCATTCTCCTCGGTTAGGAGATCATCAACCATATCGACGATGTTTGCGATCATTGTGCCACCGGCCAACGTGACCGGGAGGAATACTTTGCCCTTGCCCTTGGCCGTAATGACGTTTGTCCCCTGGTCCGCCGTGAATGTTACCGTGGCGATGTTCATGTTTTGCACATGGAGCGCAGGCGGGGGGACCGGCGGTTCAAAATCGTGTGATGGATTGAAAGTATAGTTCGCCGGATCCACCAGGATCCCGGCGGAATAGATGTTGATCGCGTTCCCGGTACCCAGTACCGGACTATCCGAAAAACAATAGACATGATTTACGATGTCGATGCAGGGGAGCGTCCAGACGCCCTCATCACCGTCTGAACAGTCCCCGTAAACAATCGGCAAAAGGTCAGCGGTGTTAAGCGGGTTCGCGTATTTCCCGGCCCGATGCAGATAATAAGTGTCGTCCAGAGTGACCCCGGACGGGCTGTTTGAGGATTTCTCATCCGCCTCGATGCTCAAGACCGATAGGGCAGAGACTTCGGAAATCTTCCCCTGAAAAATGCTGATATGGTTCGCCACCGGCTCGTCTTCAAAGCCTATCCAGATGCTGATTGGGCGCGACAGGAACGGCTCTTTCCCCAGAAGGATCGAAAAATACTTGTCCGCATTGTCCAACGCGACGGAGATATGCTGCTGCTGTTTGCGCGTGTAGGAGGCCAGGAGGTTGTCTTTTTTGGGGCCCAGGGTTCGTTCGAACGTCCCGAAATCCAGGACGCGGGGCAGACAACCCAAACTCCCGGCGATCGCCGCCACGGTGATCGTCTTTTTCGCATACACCCGGTCGCCCAGGTGTGTCGCGATCTTCAGGTAGAGGATCGGGATCTCACCTCGGACAATGCGATTATGGGTTGCTATAGGGATGTGATACATTTTATATGCTCTTCAAAACCTCGGTTAATTGCAGCGGCATATCGTAATAACTGATGGTATTATGTGTGTGCGGCCAGGAAATCAGTTTTGCCAATATGACATCCGCCGGCGTGGCCGAATCCGCATTGAACCAGAACCGCTTGAAAACGCCGGTCGCTCGGCTTCCGAGGGCTGTAACAAACGCCCGTTTGAGGGTCAGGTCCGCCGATGGCATACGCTCGAATTCATAGGTCAGGGCTTTGCTCTCGCTGTAAAATCTCTCGCGATCCACCCCGTAGGAGGTGGCATTAGCGTCCATCAAGAAGCCCGGCTCTTCGCCAAAACCTTCTCTGAAATTTTTGGATAACTCCATGTAGGAGCCGAGGAACAACTCCCCGATCTCGATATAGTCATCGGCATTATCGGTATCCTGGATCTTGAGCCGCGTATATGCCTTGGTGTAGGCTGTGGTGAGGTAATGAAGGATTTTCCCTGCGGCCCAGGTGACGGACTCCGATAACTCCGGCGCCCCCCCGACGCCACTGTCGAATGTGGCCGCCGCATCCGCCTGCAGGGTGATTGTCGCCGTGGAGGTCAGGTTATGATCCCCAATAACCACGGCCTTGACCTGGGAGGCAACGGTGCTATGGATCGTGATGGTATTTTCGGCGTCCGAATCGTCCGAACGATAGCGGCTATCACGGTCGAAATCCAGCATCTTGCCGGGATTATAGAGGTTGATGCCCTTGAAATACCATTTATCGCCGACCACAAAATCAGCTCCCGTGCCGCCTGCCCATTTTACTTTGAAACCATAACTCAATGAGATATCATCATCGTCCGTGGCTATCCCAGTGGCGGCCCAGGTTGCCCCGCCGTCGTAGGAAACCTTAAATGTCGATGATCCGATTTCGCCAGTCCCCAATGCGTCTATCTCGACGACACACTCAAGATCGACCGCGCCCGTAAAGTCTCCGGACGGCGTTATCACCGCCGCCCCGGTTCCCTCTTTCAGGGCCGTCGTCACGACCCCCAGTTTCAGGGAGGAGACGGAAATCATGGATTCGGCAGTGATCAGATTATCGTAAAGAAAACGGCACTTTGCCATTTAGTGCCCCCATGATTCGAGCTTTTTGAGCCGCGGATAAATCATATCGGCCAGCTCGTTGACAGCGTTCCTGTCTACCACAACGGCGTTTGGGAAATTAAAATTGATCGTCATCCTTTTACCGCCGCCACCTGTTTTGGTAGCGGTCATCCCGCTCGTGCTCCCAGATCCGCGCGCGGGACTTGCTCCCATAGATTCATCAAATTGCGACTGCGGTATATTTGAGGGGATGAATGACGAACTTGCCGGAACAAAAGCCGCTGCTATGGATGCGGGTATTTGAGCACTTATGCTGGCAATCGCCGGGGCGATATATGCAGGAATCAAATCAGCGATTGACTGAACCGGATCCGCGACGGGAGCAGCACCAACTGAAAACATGCGGGTTATCTGATCCTTTTCTGAAAGCCCTGTCTCCGTCAACGATTGTCCCGCCAATGATCCAAACATTCCTGCAATTCCGCCACCCCACAGCCGCTGGGCATTTTGCTCCTTGGTCAGTATTCCTTCGCCCTCGTGGGCATTGATCAGAGTGTTATCATTCTCAACATAAGCAAGTCCGTTTTTGGCCGAGATAATTTTTGATCCGGATATGCCGGCAAATAACTTATTGAGAATATCCCCCGCTCCGCCGCCATCGCCTCCAAAGAGGGAGAGGGTCAACGCCCCGTTCAGGGCTGAGTCCCCAATTGATCCCATACCGGCCCCCGGCGCGCCCTTATCCATTGACGCACTCAGGAGTGATTTAATCGCTATTCCGCCTACCATTTTTGCAATCTGGATGTTACTCATGCTCGACAGTTCAGGAGTGGTACTCAAATACGAGGAAACCGCCGCTGCCGCTGCCGCGATTGCCGCATTGGTAGGATTTATATTTTTGCCGCTGCTTTCGGCAAGTTGCTTGGCATAGGTATTTGCTGCTGCCCATGCCGCTGCTGCCGCCCAACCTGCGGGATTGGAGGCCATCATTACAGCGCCCGCCGCTTGTGGAACATAACTTAATATTTTCGCTGTTCCTTCGATATTCGAGTCGATTCCTTCACCGATTGTCCGCCCCGTGGCAGCGATTGCCCCGCCGATCTGACCCTGGATAAGGTTGGTCATAAACCCGCCAAACCCGCTGTCTCCACTTAGATACGAGGCGTTTCGAGCGATAACCGCCGCCTTTTCTGATTCGCTGGCAGTTGCCCACCATTGCACAGCAGCGGCATACTCTTCGTTGCCTCGCTGGGCGTACTCCACGCTGCTAACATCCTCTATCATCTGGCCGGTTAGCCAATCATACGTCATCGGCACTACCGTGCCACCCGATGCATAACCCGGCGCTTTCCCAAACTTACGGATATGCTCCAGGATTTCTCTCGTATCTGCATTGACTCCAGTTCTTGGCACAACAAACTCCCCGGGAGATAGCCATGCGGGGACTGTGTCATTCGCCGGAGAATCGCCACCAAATGCAGTACCGGGGACCATGCCACCGCCCGAAGCAGCAAACAGTTCGTCTGCCGACCCAAACACAGTGCCGGCGGCGTCTGTCATTCCTCCACTATCAGAAGAAAAATAGGATGATAAATTGCTGGCCACCCCGGCATAACCGAGGAGTTTATCAATAATCCCCAGCGTGGATTTGCCGTCGTCAGTCCAGTCTGGTTGCAAGAAAAGTATAATCTTTTGTTCAGCCATCTCCGTCGCGGACTTAAAAAACGTCTGGCGCATCGTGTCCCAGATCGCCGTAGAGTAGTCGCTAATGCTTTTGAGATCCCCTTTGTAAGCGTCCTCAAAAACGTTGGAAAACGTGGTGGCCATGCCGGAGGACATGGCCTGAAAGGTTGCCAGCCCAACGGAGCCCCACTTCTTTTGGGCCAGCTCGATTTCCCCAATCCCGGCCTTCATTCCCTCAAAGAAGTTGTCAGAGGATTTGCCTTTCTGGATATCCAGTTTTTTAAGTTCTTGAGTTCTCCATGTTGCGATTGCGACTTCAAACTTCGCCGCATCCTCGGCACTGGTTTTTTCATCGATGAGGATATTTTCGTAATTCTCCGCCTGATCATCGATAAGGGCCTTTTCTACATCATAGTAATTGCCGGAATATTGCTCTAGATCCTTGTATAGGTTGCGCATTGCTGCCCGCCGATCTTCCGCCCTTTTTTTCGTATCGGCGGCGGCTTTCTCGTCCGCGGCCATCATGTCCGCCTGCTTCTTTTTTGTGTCATCCTCCCAGGATTTCAGGGCCTTTTTGTATGTGTCGTAGATCTCCTTGTTGACATTGATGAGCTTTTCTTTACGGAGTTCGGCAATCCGCACTTCAGAAACCCCGGCTTCCCTATATTTTTGAAATCCTGTTTCTATTTCAGCGGCCTTCCATTCAGAGAACGATCCCTCGTATTTTTTGCGGTCGACAATGGTCTTTTCCAGCTCCAGGGTGAGGTCCTTTTCGGCCTCTGCCTTTTTTTTGGCGGCGGCTTTAAAGGCCTTTTCTGTGTCCGAATGATATTTCTGGTTGATCATGGTCCTTTGCGTCGCTGAATATTCCGCAATGGTCTTCTCGTCGACGCCTGCCAGTCTGTATTTGGCAATATTTGCCGCCAATAATTTCTCCGCACCCGCATAGGTGTCGTCGTTTTTCTTTTTGATGGCCGCCGCGGCCTCCTGGGTCAGCTCGATTATCTTCTTTGTCGCTTTTTCCTGGGCAGACAGTTCCTTCGCCGGCGCGGACTGCGCGAGGTCCGCGTTCCTTGTCATCTGATTGTAGATTGCATCCTTTTGTGCCTTCACGTTCGCGCTTATCTTGTCCCATTCGCTCAGATGCTTTTCCGGACCCGCAGAGCCATAAAGCTCAGCCCCGAACTGCCCATATTCGGACATGTCGTTTTTGTTGGCGCCCGCAAAGGCGCCCTTTATCATCTTCGGGATCGCCATCGTCTTGTCGACAAAACCATACAGTTCGACGACGGACATTTTAAGCCCGCCAATAAATGCCTGGATGGGAGCGCCGGCGTTGCCGATCAGCTTCAATAAATCTGTGAATACGGGGATGACGGCATCACCGATAGCTGCCCGCGTTTCAAATAACGAATTATTGAACCTGTTGATATCCGCCTGTCCGCCCTGGGCCGCCTCCATTGCAGCGGCGCCATATGTCTTGTGCAGTTGATCGGCAAGCTTCGGGAGGACGTCCTCGGACATCAACTCGCCATTTTCCATGTGCTTAAGGAGTTGCTGCGTGGACATCCCCATAGCCTCGGCGGTCAGCCTGACGGCGCCGGGGAGGCGCTCACCCAATTGGCCAGATAGCTCTTCAGCGGAGATCCGCCCCTTGCTCATCATCTGAGACATGGCCAGGAAAATCCCATTGGCATCATCGGTCTTGAGACGCAGTGCGGTTACAGCCTCGGAGACGCCGGAGAAGACCCTCTTTGCTCCCTCACCCTCCAGGGAGGTATTTTTAGTCGCGGCGGCAAACTTCCCGTACGCGAGGGACGTATCGCTCAGCACCAGCCCCAGTCGATCGGACTCCTGGCGCACAAATTGGAACGCGGCGGCAGCGCCTGCCGCCGTACCGGCCACAGCTTTCATTGTTGACGTAATTCGCTCCATCTCCAATGAGGCATTAATAGCTTTACCGAGTTCGTAGCTCATGCCGGCAACAGCTACGGTTGCCGCAAGCCAGTGTGTTTTGAGTTCGTCTAGTGCTCTGTTCGCGCTGCCGACAGATGCCCCGGTCTTGCCCAGGGCTTGCTCTGCGTTATTTGCAAACTGCTTGATCACGACGGAGCCGTCGTCTTTGACGATTAACTGAACGGCGATGGTGTTGATGTTGGCCATGTTATTTTCTTTTCAAAAGGTTGATCAGGTTCGTTTGTTCCTTCTCCCGGTTTCGTTGCTGCGTAAACTCTTCAACTTGTCCGAGATCCTCCCATTCTTCCGTGGTAAGATCATCGGCCCGTAGGGGATAACCGGCCATTTTCAAGTGACGCAGTCGAAATATCTTGGCCGTGTATTCGCTGATATCCGACGGTTTTTTCTTTTTCTCCGGGCAATTATCGCATGTCCATTTGTGGTGGTCGGCGTCGACCCCCTTCAGGCATTTTTCCTCAACAAGCTCATCGCAGAGCCCCCGGCGTATCGCCGCCAGGTCTAAGCCAAAGGGGAGCCGCCATCCACACCGTTATCCGCGCTGGCGCCTTCGGGGGCGCCGCCCGCCGCTTCTAGGCCCAAATCGGGCGATTCATTCCAGTCGTCCTCTGTCGCCGGTAAAATCTCCAGTTCGTCTCCTCTCGCGGTTGCGGAGCGCACCAGAGACGATTCAAACGCAATGACCGCCAACATTTCGATGACGTCCGGGGCGTATTGCTTTACGGCCGATTTCCATTCGGGATCGTAATCGTTGTCAGTTGGGGTTGAGGAGATCAGGCCTTTGCCGGGAACGGAGAAGGCGCCCGTTTTAAACCCGGTCAAAATCGCAGATCCGGCCCTCATCCGGAGTTCTCCTACCGTAGAGACAATTTTATTACCCTGCCTGGTAACGTAGCCGTTCGTATATTTCACCCGCTCCGCCGTTGTCGGCGTGCGGTAGTAGAGAGTGATCTTGTCACCCGATATCCGGTCATCGAATGTCACTTCGCAGGGGCTATTGCTTAATTCACGGGGCATGAGTTTAATCCTTTCTTTTTCATGTGTTTGGTTATGCCGCGTAGGCGGCCTGCTTGTTCTTCACTTTGACGATGACGCTGCCGTAGGTGTCGTCTTCCAGCACCTGGAGATCTCCCGATTCACCGAGGCGCTTGCCGTCTACAGCGATTGGCGCCGACAGAACGCCGACCTTCGGGAAAATGATCTCGACCTGGTATTTGTGCGACGTTCCGTCGTACCACGCCCCTTCGGCCAGGATGTAGAGGCCCAGGGTATCGTTCAGCTCCATGTGCTGCTGGAGAATGAATTCCCGGAACTCCCGATCGAGCTTAATCTTTTGCGTCCGGCCGCCCCGTTGCGCCCGGGAAGCATAGGCCCCGCCGCCGCCGGGAACGAACGAGATCTCCATGTTATTGTTGAAGCTCCATTCGATGGACTTCATTTCCGCCTGCAATTCCCGGCCGCCGGTAAAAGCCGATCCACCCCAGACGCCGCCGACGATCACGGTCATCTCGGAGACCCGTAGTGGCGTTTCATTCACCCTGGCGGGGAAGGTCATCCATGCGGACCCGGACTCTGCCGCAATGTAAAGGATTTTGAAGTCTTTGAGGGTATGCGCGGCGCCCGGAGCGGTGATGGTGATTACGGCAGGGGCCGCATCGGAAACAGCGGAATAGGCGACTTCCGTCCAGACACCTGTGGCCAGCTCGACCTTGATCCGCTGGACATTGTTAAGGCGCGTTGCTGCGTCAGCGCCTTCGACGCCGAGGGCCGCCAGAGTAAGGGATGTTCCGTCGATATAGGCGTTTACCGTTTCTTCAACGACGTTGTCCGTCTTCTTGCCCGTGGCCTTGATTGATCCGGTCAATTTCACCCATGAATCCCGGGCGAATGTCGCCGTAAGAGAATCCACAAATCCGGAGGCAAATAGCCGTTTCAATACTGTTTTCCCATAGCGGACGGCAAACGTGAAGGACGGCAGCGATCGATCCGCATCCAGATCCCCGTCGATCGGGGTATTGGTGTGCTGATATCCGCCCGTGCCGGCAGCCGCGGGGGTGCTCACCCCCAGACCATAGGACGTCAGAAACGCAAAGTGCTGGGGTTGCGCCTTTTCGAAATTCATGGACAGATTTGCCGTTGCCCCCAGATCGTAAATGGTATCCGGTTCTTCTTTGCCCGTCGCCTCGCTTTCATTGTTCTCCCGGCGGTATTCCAGGTTAGGTATGTCGCCCAGGGCACATAGCAGGGTCAGATCCAGCGTCTGTTCCGTGTTGATGGCCGTTTCCTTGGCATACGCGGACACGGCGATCAGGTCATGCGTGGCCATATAGCTGCGAGTGTTCATTATTTCACCTCACCGTTTTCCGGAGCCAAAGCCGCAGCCCCCTCGTTGGTTTTTGCCTTGGTCGCCTCGGCGCGGATCTGTTTGAATCCTGTCCCGCTATCCGGCGCCTCTTCCTTGATTTTCCGAAACCGCCCCATTTCCTGCGGCGGGACATCCGCGTAGGCCTGGCCGGGCTTATACGTCTTCCCGGCATAGGGGCCATCCACGACGGTAAACGATTCGCTTCCTAGTTTTAATTGGTACATGGTCATTTTCCTCCTTACGGCAGAACGTTATTCGTCTTATAATTCAAGGCATAGACAAGGATGCCGCCTCTTGCGAGCATCAGATCTTCACTGACCGGCCAAAGCTTATCGAAACCCTCAACCTGGTATCCGATCAGCACTCCCCTAACTGCCTCGATGATCGCATTGCAACTCGACACCCCTGCTTTGCGGCTCCGTACATTTTTCCCGACCAGTATGATCATGAAATTCATTGTATGGCCGCCGTCGGTCTGCTTTTCCTCAAAGTCCGCGCCCCGGTAAACCACATTCAGGGCAGGCAGGCCCTGGGGCGTCTTCAGAAGCTCTTCGATGTCACCCTGCCAGATATCGACGGTCTTCACGCTCGTTATGGTTTCCAGTTGTTCGATGATGCCATTTTGATATTCATCGATCATTTAAAACCCTTTCATTTTGTCTCTCGTGAAAACTCGCGTGCTTGCCTCAGAACTCATGCAGGTATCCGCCCCGACCGGCGCCGGCGTCGAGACCCCCAGTTTAATCTTGTCATCCGCCACTTTTTCAAGAAACCGGATGGCCTCTTTATTCCGCTCCGCGCGGATCTCCGGCATTCCCATATCGCGGCGGGAATAGAGATTGTAGATAGCGATATCCACCGCAAGCTGATTGATCTTAGGCGGGACGGGCGAAAGGGGCACGGGATAGCGACTTTGGCAGTAGGCATCGATCGTCGCATCCGCCGCCGCGATCGCCTCATCGATCCGGCCGATGATCGCCGCATGGTCTTCATCCGTTGGATCAATGGCCGCCGGGCTCAGGTTCTCGTCATCCGTGAGCTGGATGATCGTCTCCTCCGGCAAAAGGTTCCTGATATTATCAAGCGTGCAGTACGGCATGCCTACTTGCCTTTCTTGGCCGGTTTGAACGGCTTTTTCTCGCTCGCATCTTCATTGACCATCTCCTTGCACGGAGGCATTCCGCTCGGACCGAGCTGTTCACCCGGATCGCCGTTGTCCGGCCGCTCTTCGACCCCCGCCGATACCTCGATACCGGGACCCGTGCAGGGATCGACCAGCGTGTCAGACAAGGGAACATGAATCACCTCGACGGTCAGCATCGGCTCGGCCTGCAGGATTGCGACGGTTGTGTCATCCACATTCATGACAATGGGATTTCGCGTGAATTCCTTCCCGGCCCTGCGAAAATTCGGTGGGACGGACTTGATACTGATTTTCATAGATTGCTCCTTTCTGCATCGGGGGCGGGACGGCCCGCCCCTTATGATTGATCGACCGCATCTCGCGCGGGGACCTCCTACGTCAGCCAGGGGCAGACAACGAGCTGCGTCGTTTTGTACCAGATGTTCGACTCACCGCCTGCCTTGTTCATCTTCTCGACGAGCTCCATCCCCGCAGTCCTGTTTGTGCCGCCGACAATCAGGTGGGTGGCCTTGATACCCAGGGGGACATCCTCATCGTTCTTAAGCGCTGTCAGCGCGTCTCCCCCCGCGATATAGTTGGCCTCACTGAGCGTGTCCTTCGAGCCATACGCTAGCTGCCAGAGGGCAAACCCGACGTTTTTCCGATCATCAACGCCGTAAACATATTCGTTCCGCATGAAGGCGCGGTCGTCTGTCGGACGATCCTGGGCCACGAAGCGGGGCGGCCTACGCACCTGTAGGATCACCGGCTTGATGTACCGGGATAGATCCAGGAGAAACCAGGGATTTCCCCCCCCGCCGCCCGTGTTGGAAACGGATACCCCGTTGACCGGGTGGTCGGTGTCGAAAAAATACTGGCCGTCGTAGCAGGGGGTCGTGAATCCCGCCGCCAGGAGTGCAAACGCCAGGATGTCGGGATGGATCTTAGCGCCGCGGCCCAGCTCAGCAATCATCGGGGCATAGATTCCGACCTGATCGTCCTCGATATGATCGGCGTTAACCGCGACGGTCGCCTCGAACCGCTTGTTTCGGACGATGTAATGGTGAGCGGACAGATCTTTGATAACGCGCTCGCCGAGCCACTCCTTCATCATCGGGAGAGAGCCGAGCCACGTGTAATCCACGAATGCACCCGAAGAAGGTGCTCGCATGGCAATCAGATCGACCATGCTTTCGGCCTTATCGAGGGCCTGGTTAAAGATTGTACTGAATGTGCCGTATATCCCTGTAAGTGCGCCCTGATTGATGATCATGATTTTATCCTCCTTGAATCAATGGTTTATGGTGTTGGCGCGGTAGGCCGCGCCCCGTCGTTATTTCGTCTCCCCTTTACGAGGTCAGCAGTTTTTTCTTATACTCGAGCCAGACTCCGTGCAGATAGACAGCATCCCCGGCGTGCGCCTCGGGCATCACGACCAGGGTCATATTGGCATCGGTCTGATTTGCCGGCAGGTCCGCCAGAGCAATCGTCGCCGTTAATTCCGCCTTGACCTGGGTGATGAGATTGGATGCCCCAGCGGCGGGGAAGCAGTCGCCATCCGATTCTCCGAAATACGCCTCGCCGTCGATGTGCACAACGTTGGCATCCGCGTCCTTTGAGCAGAGGAAATGCACGACCAGATTTGCTGTGAGGTCGATGTCCGGGGGGAGAATGACCTGCGCCGCAATCTGATCGGTGTTACCCGCAGCCCACGCAAGGCGCATCGCATCGCCATCCGCGATGTTGGTCAAGATCGGGGTGGTGTCGGTGGCCAGAATCCCACCATTACCGGCGGCATTGATGAATACCCCTGCCGCCAGTTCCCTGAAGGAAGTCAGCGGGATCGGGATAAATCCCTGAATCGACTTTATATGCTGGTAGATCTCTGCCAGGGCGAGCTGGGCATTGGCCGGAATGGCAAGACCACCTGCGACGGCGGAGATCGCCGAGGCGGCATGGGCATTACTCCCGTCTGCGATGTGGCTGGCAACGTCCGCCTGCTTGATCGCGGGTTCGATGTCGATGTACGCATGTGTGGTATCGATGTATTCCGCAATCACACCGCAGAAAATCCCGTTATTGACGTTTCCGATCAGATCGACCGTCTGATCGTCCACCAGGAACACGTTATCGCCGACATTGGCCTGCGTGATCGCCGTGGCCAGTGTTGCCTTGACCAGACCGCGCCTGCGGGCGATCGCCGTGGCGGAGCCATTGCCCGAGGTGCTCGGGACGTAGGTCCGGGAGATTCCCTGGAAAATGAGGCCCGCCGCATCATCTCCGGGAACTCCCCAGCCGGTTGCATCCACGCAAAGGAACGAGCCCGCGAAGATCTCTGTAAGCGTCTTGATCGGGACGGGCACTTCCACCCCTTCCTTGTATTCGAGTTTTTTGTCCTGCGTTAAAGCCGTCATATTGAAATTCCTCCAAGCATTTTTTGGTTTAGGCCGTATCCGGAACTGTCACGCCGGATGAAAAGCCATCTATTGCTGTTCCTTCGGACCGTACTTTTTGTACGTCTCGGCATCGACGCCGCATTGCTTGTTGATCATTGCCTGGGTCTCATCGAGCGCACCCTCGGCCGGCTTTTCGTTGCCGACCACTTTGCCCATGACGACTACAACCGGGGCCTTGGCCACAAACACCTTGAATCCTTCGATGTCGCGCTTGGCGTATTCCCCCGCCCATTCTTTCTGTGCGGGGGTGATTTTCCCCTCCTTCATGGCCAGGGCCACCAGCTCCGTCGCAGCATTCGCGCCCATCTGCTCCTTCAATTGCGCGACCTCCTGGGCCAACGTGCCGACCTGGCCATGAGACTGTTTCATGGCCATGATTGTGCCGGTAATTTCGGCCTCCGTGGCGGCCTCGGAGAGCCCCAGCGCCGTCAGCACACCCTTGTTTGCCACGATCTGAACGGGTTCCTTCAGTTTGTTCACCGCCATGATCGCATCCTGCTCCGTTGCCGTCTCGGCCAGTCCGAGCAACTTCAGTAGCTCCTTCATAGTATCTTCCTCCTTGCGTTGATTGATGGTTTCAAATTGATATTCCGAGCTTTTATTGATCAGCGGGACCATCCCGTCGATGTTCGGTTCGTTTGTCAGGGCCACATTGATCAGCCGCACAACCCTGTGATCTGATTTACGCTTCAAAAAAACCGGGGAGACATAGCGATACTCCTTATTGGCGAGATACTCTTTTGCCCGCTCCGTCCATTCGACAACGGCCCAGACGCCGTCGGTGCCTTTGTTGATCAGTTTCTTGATCCACCCTGCCGCGGGTGCCTGGACTCCCATCAAGGTCTGGTGTTCGTAATCGATGACCATGTCATTTTTTTGCGCCTCGAAGGCCGCGACCACGCCCTGCGCGCTTTCGTCATCGAGCGTGAACGGACCTTTCGGCGTATTGATGTTTCCGAAGGGAATCACCTGGATTTCCGCCGGGACTCCCGCCACTTCCTTGCATATTAAAACGAGCGTATTTCCCATGATCACCGTCCTCTTCCGAGCGCCAGATAGTTATTGACCCCTTCGGTAAACGACCTGTTGGGATCGGTTGCCTTCGCCGCATCCATCAAGAAGGGGCGTCCCACCATGCCTTTGACGGACCCGAACGGGTGTCCCGCCCCCGGCCAGAACAGGGCCTTTTTGTTTTTCGGGACTATATTCGTCTTATGCGGGCCGTAAAGACCGGTCCCCTCGTGAACAAACTCCGCGTACGGGGCACTGAAGGTAATCGTTCCCTTTGTCCCACCCTCATTGACATTGCTGCTGCCGGAGTTGGCCAGGTTTGACGTTCGTTTCGGAGCCCCTTTAACGGCGAGCGCCTCTATGTCCGCAACGATATTGATCATCCCCGCCCGACGGGCGCCAAGAAAGTCCGCTTCGAGATTGCGGGCCCACGCGGCCATATCCGGTAGTTTAATTTCGAAATCCTTCATTTGACCCTCTTGATCACCTTGCCGTGACAATGGGGATGGTACGGCGGCAGCAGCCCGCTGGAGACAATGCTGCCCAGGTTTGCCAACGTCGGCGGTATTTTTTTAAGGTCGGCGCTGTACTCTTCCGCGCTCATAGCCGTCTGTTCCGTCATTTTTTGGTAAGCGACCGGGACGCTGATGACGCGGCCGTTCATGGACGCGCAAAAAGCGCAATCCATCAGCGGTTCGTAGATCTCTATTTCGGCGATGCCCGCTTCATGGAATTGTGAAACGCTTGCACAGTTTCGAATCCGTTGGACGGACGTATCTACGATACGCTGAAGCTGCCAGTCTTCCACTTCGGCAAGCTTTTGGCTGAAGAGATCCCGGAAAGCCTGCGTATCTTCCGGTGTGCCCCGTCCGAAGATTCCGGCGCCCTGGCCGAGATATTGCTCCTTTAAAAAATCTTTCACGACAGCCTGGGCGTCGGAATTTTTGAAATATGAGGAGATGTAAAAATTATCGAGCTTTGCCAGAAAGTTTATGGCGCGTGTATCCGGCCCTCCCAAAACAAGGCCGATCCCTGGAGCGGCACGATATGCCTGGTAGATCTCATTGACCATTCCGCTGACGGCCGTTTTGTCGAGAGTGGCAAAAGAGGCGCCGAGCATCCCTTCGATCTTCGTGATAAACTGATCCTGCGGCGGCGGCGATGAAAGCGATCGCAGCCACCCCTCGATGTCGTCAAGGGCTGACGCCCTGACGTTCTGCAGGGAAGGGCCGAGGCGTTCCATGTAGCGCGCCACCCAGTCCGTCTCGCCATCGGCGCCGGCATTGACCATTACGACCAGGCGCTTATTCGCGACGACCGAGGTCGGGGACGGATTTGGATCTGTCCCCGTTGGAAACATCTGCGCGGACCGCAGGGTCTTTTCTCCCGGTTTTGCCCGAGGAATCCCGAAGCGTTCATTCACGTGTGTCTCCGGTATGCCCTCAAAATTGGCATCTTTGACAAGGACCCCATAGATCCTGGCAATCTTTTCAAGATCTCCTTCATCCTCATAATGAAACTTCAATATCGGGACGCCTTTATCAGGGCCGAAATTGAAGGCGACCCAGGGCTTCAGGAGCTGGAACTTATATGTTTTCGTGAGTGCCTTCGCATCGTCAGCCTTGAGATCCTGGCGAACCAGTTTAGCCTGGTCCTCGCCGCCCAGCTTTCCCGGCGTACTGTCGGAGCTGCCCGTATGCCCCAGCACTCCTTTGGACATGGCCTTATCGCAAAACTCGGCCAGGGCGGAATATACACCGGCATCGCCCCGGCGCGTCGACTCGAGTAATTCGATGATCGTATTGTCCGAGATCACGGCGGCGGCATCAACGCCCAGGTTGAAGACGGCTCGTTTGAGGGCTTCTTTTTCTTCCGCACCCGCGCCCGGTTTATACTTCCCCACCCGCATGGGCACAGAGAACAGTTCGTTGAAAATCACCCAGTTTTTGATGTCGTAATTCTTGAACAGGTACATAAAAGAGCATGGCCTCAGCAATCCGCCGCGTGCCGTTGCCCCGGATCTGGCTCGGTACTTGTGAACGATGAACTTGTTGGGCAGCAACTCCTCACCCCAGGTCGGGCTGGCGTCCGTGAGAAGGCGGGGATGTTCCAAAAGCACTGTGGCAGTGTTGAAGGTAAAACGCCTTTGATGGATCCACTTTATCTCTTTAGCCCATACCTGCCCTTCAGACATGTCCCAGAGGATCTCTTGGGCATTGAAGCCCTTACCGACGGCATCCATCGTATCCTTGAGAGCGTCTTCCAAGTTTTCTACATATTCGAGCATCTCCTTGGCGGCAGCGGCGATCATCTTATCCTCCGCCGAATCGGATGCCGGGAGCATCTCCCAGTCCAGACCCGTTACGGCCAGTTTCCGTGTTTGCAGAATCCCGCCCAGGTGTAGATCCTTCTCTTCCATCTCCTCGAACAGTTCCGCCTGGCGAGTCACGTCGCCCTGGTCGGCTTCCTTGAAGATCGTCGCAAGTCTCTGCGGTGTGAGCCCCTGGGATGGGTATGATGCATACCGGTCCCGGATAGACTGGACAGCCACTTCCTCCAGGATCGGCTTGTTGGATTTTATTTCCCTGCCAAACTGGTCTAGCAGCATGTCAAATTCCCCTGCTTGGCGCCCGTTGACATAGTTATAAACAGTGTCAACGAAATCCGCGCCTCGTTGTGGCCGGATAGGTCTGCAAATCGATTCTGGGGCATTTTTATACGGGACGTGTTTTTCATCATCACCATGCCCCCCTGGTCAGTCCTTTAAAGGATTCTCTATGGCGTACTGTTTCATACTCGACAGCCATGCCGTATCCTTTTTGTAGACTGCTGACAGACATTTCCGCCGCGTCCGGACCATCGTCATGCACAGTAGGGTTGAAGATGTAGACGAATTGCTCGATCAAGATCTTTTGATCACTCTGATTTTTCTCGAACAGTATTTTCCCGTGTTCCCAGAGATACGCGAAGGTACCGACGATTCGGGCAATCTTATTTGTATTGTGCTGCATGGGAGCCCATGGGAGAAAACGTCCTACATCCTTGGCGTAATTCATGATTGCTTCATGCAGAAAATCTTTGAACATGTTTTCTTCAATGGGGCATACTCCCGGATATTGATCGTTTTGCGTATAGGCGGCGGCGAACATTTCACCGACGGTCCGACGCTTGATCCAGGCATGCATACAACGGAAAACCATTGTCTGGGGGTCCAGACCAAAAGTAACGACGGACCGGAAGTCGCTTCCAGTCGTGGCCGTCCCGGACGGGTCTATTGCGGTTGCAAAAAACAGCTTGCGATTGACCACTTCGATCCGCTCGTAATATTTGACCTGCTCTTCCGGAAAAGGGGTATCCTCTGTACCGACCTTGTTGCGCATTTCCTTGTTGAACGTATAAGTGCCGGTGTCATGCTTCTTTTGCATGAGCCTTTCCATCGGCCACAGTGCGGGCCACAGGGGGCGCTCCTCGGGCGTGCCCTCATCGAGAATGGCGTCATAGACTTTGGAGACGTACCGGCGCTGGCCTTCGTCGTCTTCCTCTGCGATCAATTTGGAGATGGCGGAAAGCGGATGGAAGAGGTTGCCGACCATGATGGCGGAGTAGCCTTTACCCAGAGATCCCAAAACCGCACCGCGTATCCAGTTGATGATTTTCTTTGTGGTCCGGGGATTCTCGACGGTCTCATCATTTTCCATGTCATCGAAGATGGCCATGTCCGGACGGAACTGCCGGTAACGGATGCCGCGCACTTTATCTCCACGGCCTCTGGCCATGACCATGACGCCGTTTGACGTTTCGAACTCGTCATCACTCCAGTTCTTTGTCTTAAGGTTGCCGAAATCGTGCCTGATGCGCGGGTTCTCTTCCAACTCTAATTTAATCTGGAGGCTGAATGAGGCCGCCTGCTCATGCGTGTCGGAACACGGCCAAATAAATCGTTTGAGGCGATAGACGATCTTGTGAACCGGATTGCCCAGAGTAAAAAAGGTTGATTTGGCATGCTCACGCGGAGCGCCGACCAGGGCGAACTGATCGTTGAACTCGGTAATCTCCTGCCATTCGGAATGAAAATCGCCGAAAGCGACACTGAAATAATGCGGAAGATAGGTAGCAAAGAAATAGAGCAGGTCTGTCTCCCCGCGCTTCTTGCGTTCGGCCTGCTTTGCGGGCGTGTCGTTTTCAAAGGGAGAAACCGCTTCGCGAATCCACTTCTTCAGTTCCTCGACCTGTTTGTCGAACTGCCCTTCGGTCAGATTGGGCCGCTTACGCATTGCCATTATTCATGCACTCCGTTTTAAACTGCATCGTCATGGCATCAAAATCCGCCGCCAATACCTTGAGCCCCTCCGGATCGTTTTCCCGCAGCCAGGCAACCATCCATTGCAGGTTTTCTAAAAAGACTTTAGCTTTGTCGTATCCGGCCCCTTGGGAATCCTGCGCCCGGAACTTCACGACCAGGGCGCCCAGCTTGGACAAATTGTCCAGGGTGCCTCCCTCAATGGCTCCAGCCTCCCGTTCCTCGGCAAATGTCAATTCGCGCTCCAGTAGCGCTTCCATTCGAAGGCCAAACGTCGCTTTGCGCGCTCGGGCCTTGTCCCATTCGTCAAACTCATCGGACGGCTTTTTCGTCTGCCCTTTCCAGACCGAGAGGGTTTGGCGAGACACGCCCAGGGCGATCTCTATGGCGGTCAGCGATTGTCCATCGATGAACATCTGCCGGGCCACGAGCTCCAATTGAGGGCGAGCGCCTTTTTCGGCCATTACTTCAGCTCCTCTTCCAGCCTGGATATCTCGGACATGGCAACTGCCAGTTCCCCCCATTTGGCCTTAAGCTCATCAAACTGAGTATCGACATCGCCGATCGGCAAATCCTCGGGACGTTTCAGGCTGCAATCGAGGTTGATGCAGATCAGCCGGGCCAGGGCCTCAATTTCGCCGCGCAGACGCTTGGCGGTGTATTCCAGATTCGTCAGCCTTACCCGCCGCATTTCGTTCTGTAGGCTCATTGTCCATCCTTTTGACGTTTCATTGAGATCATATTGGCATTGATCAATTGATGGCATGGGGCCTTGGTCCGCAGGAATGTCGTTAATTCCGTGGTGGCCGCCGTGCTTAGCCTGATCGTGTCCACATGTTCACCCGCCATCTTCTGATAACTCTCGACCAGCTTGACATTTGATTCGTACATCTCGACCACGGCCTGATGGCGCTTTTCCATGGACCGTGACAGCAGCCACATGACAATCCACGGGCCGAATATGACGGCAGCCAGGACAGAGCCCAGGGGCCAAGTGCCTATCTTCGAGACAATGGCCGCGATGGCCGTGAGTGCCGCAATCTGTTCAGGTGTCATTAGTTAGCCTTTTATCGCCGGGGCCTTGGCAAGGAGATCCGTCTTTTGGGCGCTGCCCTTCGAGGAGCCGAAGAAATACTGAAGCACCTGGCCGAATCCAGTGGATAACGCACCAAAAAGCATAAAAATAACGCCGTTCTGATCGGGAGGAACGGGGATCTTGAGAAGGAAGGCCAGCAAAGCGAAAAACCCGACTACAATCGTCCATGCGAGAACGTACAGATTGACATCCCGGTTGCCTGTGGCTTTCTCACTCTCCACTTGTCGCGTCCTGGCGCTTTGCGTGTCAGCAAGCAGCGCTTTCATCTCATCGATGTCCTGATCCCGTTGCCGGAGTTTGAATTCATTCTCCGCAACCATGATCTTCAAGGAGGCGTCGTTATCCGCTGCAATGGCGGTTTTTAACTCTTCAGGAGACGGGTTTTCACCCAAGCCAAAGGCTTTTCCCAGTACCGCGATACCGGCGCCAATGCCCGCACTGACGCCGCCCGTCACTGGTGCCAGCAAGCCGCCCAGGGCGGGGGCCATCGTCACGATCGAATTGCCGATGTCTTTCCATTCCATGCTTCATGCCTCCTTTTCAGCTTTGCGGTGCCGTTTCAATTGTGGCTCCAGGCCCTATTGCCTGGAGCCGTTTTGTGGGTTGAGCGTGTTACTGCGTGGCCCCTCCCGGCGTCTCAATACGGAACAGGCGGGGCGCTCCCTAAGATTTTTAGATTTCAAAATGGGGATAATCCGGCCGTGGCTTCCCCTTGGCATTTTTGAACCGACCGCCCCAAATAAGGCCGATGCTTTCACCGATCAATCCGGCTTCGGTGTAATCGGGTATCTCGTTTTGATTCACGTTTACCTTCATATCCCAGATCGGTTTTCCCTGAAGAATAATGGCGATATCAAAGGCACGGGCCTGATCGTTTTTGGGGTCCATGTCATCAAGATCGATGAGATGTTTGGATTGGAGTGTCCAGGTTACGGAGACGAGATTTTCTTTCGCGTTAATTGGCGGCATGCCTGCCAGGCGGCGCAGTCCGTTGACATAATTTAATGGATGCCGACCTTGGGCATAGAGGGCAAACTGTTCCTTGATCAGGCGGGCCGTGCAGGTAACGATAAAGGGGATATTTGCCGCCTTCATTTTCACGCTGAACAGGGTTGCCTTTTCACGGAGTTCGGGAACCAGATCCTTGATGTCTCGACTTGCCATAGCCTTTCCTTTCATAAGTGGGGCCTGTCGGTTCGAGTGGGGAAGGGCTCCAGCCCGGGCTCTTCCACCACTCGAATCCGAACAGGCTATTTGTGGAGGTATGCGCGGGAAAGGTTATGGCAGATTACGAAAGGGACGTCTTTTGCGGTGTGCACAAAAAAGCCCCTTCAGGAGATGAAGGGGCTTTTTTAGGATTATGAATTGGCTTATTGCCTTATCAGCGAAAAAAGTCAAGCATCATCGAATAGGGACTGCTGTTTCGATTCTTCCTTGCGGGCGGCAATGATATCGTAAATCTCGCGTATGGACAGGCCCGTTTCCAAGGCAATACGGCGATGGTTAAAAGGTTTTCCCGGACAGGACTGGGCGTAGCGATCGAGAATGTATTGGACCTTGGCGGGTTTGAACAGTTTGTCCGGGCTCAGAAGGTAAATGTAGATGCTCGGTAGAGTATGCGCCAGTTTGATGGTATTCTCCAGACCGATCGCACCAACTATGAGTTGATAATCTTCAGGAAGATTTTCTGTTTTGATATAATCACGCCAAGTCTCCGACATTTTATGCCCCCTGAATCTGATGGTCAAGCAGACCCTTGAGCCCCTCGATGGTATCATTCGCCTGTTGTGCCGTTTTGATCCGGTCAATCTTCATATATTTCCGCCGCCACAGTTCGTATCCGTTCTCAACTTTCCAGGCGATTTTTTTTACCAGGATATCGATCATATCCAGTTGGTCCCTCGACGGCATGCGAATCACGTTAGGCGGATTCTGCCGGGCACGTTTACGGTCATTTGCCGGTTGCCAGCGGGCGCGCCTGGCCGCACCACTGGTACGGATATAGTTGGATTGAATCTTGAAACCCAAGGTCTTAACAAAGTAATTTATGACCCCATCCGCTTCGAAGTACGTCAGATCTGCGCTGGACGACTTCTTGCCTTTAGTATGCGCCTCAATAATCTCCTCATAGTTCTCTTTCGATAGACCGCATTGGGCCTTTGCTATATGGATCAATTGCACCTGTTTTGGTTCTATCATCTTGACTGCTGGTCTCATCTTACGATTGCCTCCACTTTTTCTTGAGCTCGGCAATGGCCTGAAGGGACGTGTCGGACATTGGTTCGGGATTGTCCTCTCTCTCCTGATGCCGTCTCTGGCGGGAGGCTTCCCGGTCTGATTCCATCTTGGCTGCCAATTCCGCCGCCGTCTCCCAGGCCACATGCCGCAGGTAGTTATGGTTTTTCAGTCCCTTCGGTCCACTGGCGATAGTGGCCTCCATCGCTTTGCCCCAGATCTCCGGTGTACAGGGCCGCGTCTCGCCACCTTGCCAGTGAACGGTTCCCGTTTCGACCAGATCCTTCAGGCTCCGGGCAATCACCAGAGCGCGCCGCCAGGGGAGGGCCTTCGTCCCCTGGCGGAACAATCCCAGGTACGCGAGCATCTGGCGCAGGACCGGAGAGGGCAACTGCACCAGGGCGTCGAAGAAATACCGAATGGCCGAATCGTTCACCCATGCCTCCGCGCTGGCCACGGCCCCGCAACTTGGACAAACCAGCCGCATCAGGTTGCCTCCACTCCATGTAAACACCGATGTATTTCACCGCCTACGGTATCAGGAATGCGGCTTTCTATTTTCCGTTGATATTGCTCAACTCGACCAATCAGTAGCTCGATGCTTTGGACATGTTCCTGATTAGTGCCGATCCTGATACATTCTGCCTTGTATGCTTTAAGCGCGGCTGGAACAGCCCTATCTTTGGCGCAAAGCAGCAAGGAATTCTGTTCTGTGTAGAAATGCCCGTTAACCGGGTTTACCGCTAAAATTTCAAACTTTCTGTCTATTATTTCCATTATGCCCTCCATTGATGTCTATTTTGCCCTTACGACAACAATTCGGGATACAGGGAGTACTCCCTGATATGGGCGCAAAACGCTTTCCACTGGGGGAGCCGGTGTGTGGTCCGCTGCAGCAGGATATTTCTCAGGCACTTGTAGTTTATCACCCAAATCCGGCGCTGCAAAAAGCCTTCGGGCAGCTCGTTCTTGAGCCTAACCAGATCCTCGACGGACTTGCTTTCCATGTACGCACTGACCAGGGCGTTCAGATGTAAAAGAGTAGGCGGATAAATCGGCGCCTCAAAATCATATTGTTCAAGGTGCTTTTTCTGGATCGTATGCATCGTGGATCCAGATTGCTTGCTGCTCAGCCGGTATGTGTCCGCTTCCTGCCACCAGTAGCGTGGAGCCGTGACGTCCAGCCATACCGTGATCGCCTCCAGGACTTTATTGTGCCCACCATCCTTCGGGGCAAGCTTAACCGCAACTTCTTTGGCACGTTCGAACGTTATACCGTGCGACAATGACAAGCCGACGATCGCTTCCTGATATCCGGCTTCTCGCATTATTATTAAATTCACTGTGTCTTCTCCTTTCTGATAGGCGGCTGCTCTGCCTCATATTCAATTAAAAACGTCTCTTTGAAATCCTCATCCATCGCCATCGGTACAAGCCATTGCGTGTTTGAAAGCGTGTCTAAGGCGTCCAGTAACACCGCCGGGAAGATCAATACTTTTTCGTCTGTCATCGACCGGCAAGCCTCAATATCAATTTCAGTGAAGAAGAAAAAAACCTCGCCTGCCGGTTCTCTTTCTTTGTCGATGATCCTCAGAAGCGGCTTCCATTGACTGACTTGAGTAACATATCCGGCCTCTTCAGCAAATTCGCGGACCATAGCCTCGACAGGCTTTTCACCCTGCCGGATATGTCCTCCCACTCCGTTATAACGGCCCATTTGCCATTGAGGCCTATTTTTCCGGATCAAGAGAACATGTTCTTTACCGTGATCAAAGGCAAACCCAACGACGTATGAGTTCATGCCGCCACCTTTTCCTCGTTCAGGTCATCTTCCTTCAGGAGTGCATCCACGAACTTGTCGATCTCCGAGTCTGTGCTCTTGATCACTACCTGATCGCCGTCGTCACTGATCGTGACGCCGATCCGCTTCAGGTCGGCGGCGCTGAGGTTCAGGAGGGCGTCCTTGATCGGCTTTTCCGTGGTTTTGATCAGGACATCCGCCTGGTCGGGCAGGTGTTTTTTAATCAGTTTCACTACCTGATCGCTGTCGTCCCATGAGATCGTCCCCTTCGATTTCTGGTATCCGACCTTGATACCATGCATAATCATCGTCTTGGGCCTTACAAACAGGCTCCGGCTTTCCTCGATAGCCGCCTTCAGGCTGGCCTGTTTCTCCATGACAGTGTTCACGGCGCTCTTTATTCCCGGCAGTCGGCGCCGCTTGATAGCGGTAATAAGATTCTCCAATTCACGGACCCGGCCGGTCAGCAGCTCACGCGCAGAGGAGAATTCCTTTGTCAATCCGTCAAGGTCTATTAAATTCATGGTCTCATCCTTTCTTGTCTTGTTGTTGACAACAATTTGATTTGTTGTCGTCAATTTTTAAGCGTCTGCCATTCGGTAATCGTCAGGCCCATGTTATCGCAGACGAATTTAACATCTGTTTTTGCCTCTTCCTCGGTTTCAGGATTTCTCCTCGGGCCGCATTCCATATAAAACGCGCTGGCCATGATCGACCAACTCCAAGACTTGCCGTCGGCACAGGGCCAGAGATCTACCTTAACCTTACGACGCCAGATTCGCTTCTTAGGCATGACATCATCCTTTCCTGAATTGGCCGCATCCTCGGCACTTGCCGGGATCGCGGGTTTGTTGTACAATGCAAACCGCCGTGTCGATCCGTTCGCTTCGCACCTGGCAGTGGGTTCCATTGCCGATGCGCCGTTCGCCCGTGACCCCCGCAAAGAGATCGGGCTGACCGGTTCCCGCTTCGGTTCGACGCGGCTTTTCTTTATTCTTTGCCCATCGTTTTTCTCGTTTCATCTCAGATCCCTTCATCTCATTAATACCGCGAGGCAACGCGGTCCGAAATACAGAACCGCAATGGCTATGACAGCCCAACTTGCGACCTTCAACCGCTTCTCCTTTTTCAGCAGCTCGGCTTCCCACGGTTCGTTCTCAATGTATGTTACGATTCGTTTCAGCATGGCCTCGCTCCTTTCAGATCGCCATCACCACAGCTTCCGTTACTTTCTTCTCTCCCATTTCATAGGCCATGTTCATGGCCCTGGCCGCATAATTGTTCACGATAAGCGGGTAGGCGTGACTGATTATCTGGTTTCGGCGGTCCTTCGTGGTCAGGCGACGGCTCAGGGCATCGAAAGCGCTGTCTTCAAAAATATCGACTACCTTTGCGCCGATCCGCTTGAACTTCATGGTTAGGTATTCCTTGGTGTTTCCGTTCAAACCCTTGATCTCTGCCGTCTGGATCCTGCGGATAACCTCCCGCATCTCGATATGCGTCGTTTCGTTAAAGAGGTTTTTCAGTTCCACCTGGCCGACCAGGATGATCCCCAGAAGCTTCCGATAGCCGTCTTCAAGCTCGTAGAAACGCTTCAGGTACTTCAGAGTGTTCGTGTGAAGGTCATGGGCCTCCTCGATGATAAGGACGGCTCTGAAGCCCTGTTTCGCCCGCTCCAGGAGGAGTTTGTGTACCTGCCTGGTTTTGGCCTCCAGCTTCATGACCGGTTTCTGCTCCGACAGGTCCATGATGATGGCATCGCAGATGCTGGCCGCATTGACCCGCGTCTTGTCGATCATCTGTGGAAAGATGACTATGACATCTCCGTCCTTTTTGAGCTGCTCGACAACCTTACGGCGCATGACGCTTTTCCCCGATCCCACCTCTCCGATCACGGCCAGGAACCCTCCGTGACGTGCCGCATCGATCATCGCCGCCTCGATATAGCGGTGCTCCTCGCTCATGAAAATGTCCGAATCCTTCTGGATGTCGTCAATAAAAGGATTCCTAAAAATCTTAAAATACTTCATTGCTTCCTGGCTGATCATTTCCACCTCCTTGGGAATAAATCGTTCCGGATCTCCCGGCACCATTGCCGGATGCCGTCTTGTCGCCCACATTTTCTGATTGTCCGCCGCCGGGCTCACATGCCGCAAATCCTTACCCAGGGGCTGCCAAATATCTGAAATCTTCATCTGCCGGGATGTTAGCCACTGCATGGCCCTCCGGTCTGCCTGGATCATGGCCTCGACCTTTGCCGTAAAATCGGGCCGCTCTTTAGGTATGTATCCCCGGTTCAATGTCAGGTTGATCGAGGGCCGTGACAGCCCCGTCTCCTGGCCGATCTTGGCCTGACTGATCCCGCAGTCCACACAAAGCTCCTTTAAAATGATTGGTTCAAACGCTAACTGATATGGCGTTACTGCAATTAGTTTCGGCCGTCCCACGCGCTTACCTCCTGCGTTTTTACTTCCAACACCCATCCACACCTTGAACATGTCCCGAAGAGATCAAGGTATGTGTCCCAACCAATATTAAAACAGGCAGGGCACATGCCCATCTTGCCCGCCACACGCTCTACAAATTCTTCTACTGGTACAGTCGGTATTCCCATTATTTCTATCCCGTCGCTTCCATGCCGCGGAACTCATCCGCTGGCCACGTACCTGCCTGTATCGACTGAATCACCTCCTCCGCCTCTTTGATCTCGATACCAGTTTCATACCGTTCCCGGAGTTCCCTGTTCAGCTCCGGCGTGATCACGCCGATCTCCGCTCTGAGCAGCTTGAGAAGCTCCACAAACGATATTCTCCTTGCCGCAATGCCCCGTGGCACCGCCGCCGCCGCATCCACCGTCAACGGTGCGTTCTCAGGCAGATCCGCATGCTTCACATCCAGGGGTGTCCCCTTCCGTTCGATAAACTCCAGATTCCCCACCTTGTCAGCCTGATGGCCCATGATCCGGAGGGGCGATTCAAACCCGACCGGCGGGGCCTCGGCCATGCGTTTGTCTCCCGTCCCTTTCCATTTGAGGCCCCAGGTCTCCGCCGTTTTCTCCATCTCCGTCTTGGCCTTTTGCGTTGCCGTGTGTTTGATGCCCTTGTACGTTCCGTAGGGGACGCCATTCGTAAGGCGACCGTATTCATCCTCCGGGATGGGCTTGCACAGCCAGACAAAGCCGTTGAAATGGACTTCGATGTTGGGGTATTCGTAGGGATGACGGACCACGTTGACTTTCTGGCCTGCTGCCTGGGGATCTTCGATTTGATAAAAGCGATTGTCCACTTGGATGATCCGTGAGCCGTCCGCCGTTCTGGGGATCGTCGGCTCTTTGATCAGGAGGCGGTATAGCGATTCGTCGGGGCACAGGCGCAATTGCTCCGCTGTGATATACGACCAGAGTACCGACCGGGGCGCTACGTCCCGCATCTTTGGGACGGCGTTGGCCCAGATGCACCAGTCGAGCGCCCAGCGGTTCAATTCATCCAGGTCGGCGGGTCGCTGGAACTTCAGACGTCCTTCAAACCGGTTGATATAGTGCATGAGTCCTTCAATGGCCCCCTTCGCCCTGGGGTTCCCCGGCATGTGCAGTTGCAGGTCGATCCGGAGCGCGTCAAAAAGGGCTTGGTTAGCCTTGGCCGTCATGATGGATCCCCGGTCGGCAATGAGCATGAAAGGAACGCCGTGAAGGCGGTATTTGCCGAGTTTCGTCCCCGATTGACCGTTCCAGGTCCGCTTGATCAGTTCATCCTTGGGCCGCATGGCCGTAAACAGAAACGCCGATCCGTCCGCCGCCCGCTCACCCGAGGCGTAGAAGTATTGGAAGAAAAACGCCCCGGAGCAGTGGTCCACCACCGCATACCGGAGCAGTTCTTTTTTGATAGTTTTGGCCGTTTTGACGAGCTTATTTTTGTAAAGGGTCATTTCTGTATCCCGTTCGCCCAGGCCCTTTTTCGTATCGAGGAAATACTGGAGGCAGTTCGTCACGTCGAATTGCCAGACATGGTTGGGATGGGCGGAAAGGAGACGCTGATGGGGGGAGGGTTTGAGCAGGTCCTTGGCGGATATCCGCTCCTGACGCAGGCGGGAGAGAAACCAGCTTGTCGAGACGCCTCCCGTTTCGATCCCCGAATCATCAAGGATCATCTTGGCATCGCAGGCGGGAAGGGGTATCTCGTTTGATGTGCGCCGCGATGATAACATGAGCGCCGAGGCTTCCTTCAACATTTCCGCTGACGCCCTGGAAGTTCCCTTTGTTGCCCGTTCCTTCCGTCGCCCCTCTCCCACCATAGCCGCCCAGCGATTGACCGATGTGGGTTGTACGCCATAATGCTTGGCCAGATCCTTTACTTTTTGCGAGTATTCCCCGCCTTTCCGGCCCCGCAAACTCGTCTGTACATGATTCAGTATCACCTCTGAGACGGCCATGATCGTTATTCCTTTGCTTGTTGTCGTTTTTCGACTCGCTCCTTGTAGGCTTTGCCCATGCCCTTTCCCGCTGTCAGGGGTGCATTATCGATGAGGATCTCCGCTGTCGGGAGTTCCATTTCAGTAATCTCCCAGGGAACTTCCTCGGCGTCTCGATAGAATTCCTGGAGCTTCAAACGCTCTTCCATTGCGATCTTGCTGATAAAGATATAGAGGAAATACATCTGGCGCAGGGCGATCTCCGGTGCTTTGCCCGGTTGAATCTTCTTTTTGATGTCCGCCAGGCCCGCGATAAAATCAGACTGCACCTGGGCGAGGAGATTGACGGCGTCTTGCTCCTCCTCCGTCAGATCCGTCTTTTTGACAGTCTTCTGAAGGCGATTCAACTCCCGGTCCATCTTTTTGATGACATCTTCCTTGGCCTTGATGAGGCGGTCCTTTGTCCTGATCGTGGCATCGGCCTCTTCCTTTTCGGTTTTGTGGGTTTCTTCAAGGTTCTCCAGGAGGGCCTTGATCTCGTCCTTGTGCTCGGCGTCCAGAGGGATGGTTTCTCCGTTATATATGATGGCGTTTTCGGCGATTTCCGCCGATTTTTCATCAACCGCCATTCCCAAGTATTTGATTTTATTTATTGTGACTCCGGAAAAATTGGCGAAATCCGCCAGAAAATCTGTTCTGAATGGTTTAAGGTCTAACAACTGTTCGTCTATCCGACGTCTATCAACTCCAACATGCTCGCAGAATTGCTCCCATGTCATTCCTGTCTTGGAACGGTAATCTTTCGACTCCTTGACCTGCTTCAGCATCAGAAGGCCAAAGAAGGCAGATTGCGATTTTTGAAAATTTGTAGCCTTGATCTTCCCTGCCATCTCATAGACGTTGGCAATGGCCTCTTCCCGGTCCTTTTGTGTCTGCTCGGCGCTCTTTTCCAGGCTCCGCTTCATCAGTTCCTGTGACTCCGCCGCTTCCGAAAGTGTTTTTACTACAAGATCAGATTCATTTTTTGCCATCTAACATCCCTCCAATTCAGTCAATTCTGCGTTGATTTTGTTGATTCTATCCTCTGTCAGCGCCTTTTTCCTCGCCCAGAGTACCGCGATCCGCATCCCCAGCATGTACCCATCTCCTATTCGATGCACCCATCGGATATCTTCCATGGTTCCCAACTGACGGAAGACGATGTCAACGGACAGGCCCGTCAGCTTTGCCAATTCCGACACGCTGAGGGGGTCCTTTGAATCCTGAAGCACTCCCAAAATCCGGTCAGCCGTCAGTAAGACATCGATCTTTCTGCAACTCTTTGCGGCCATACGCACCTCCTTTTATTTCGCTGCCACCAGGGCCTTCTCCAGACCTTTCAGCTCCTGGCTCTTCTTCGTGATTTCTTCCTTCAGCAGCCCGATCCTGGCCCGGACAACGTCCTTTCCCTTCATGGGCGTGTAATTCAGGCACTCAAGCATAATAAAGAGTGTTTCACAGTCTCCCGTCGCCGCGCAGAATGCGGGGAGAACGTCACCCGAAATACCCCACCGGCGATTACCGTTAAAATCGATGCCGTCGTTTGACAGATCCCGGCTTTCTGCAGACCATCCGTCAAGCGTGCCTTTCGAGACCTCTTTCCCGGAGAGCTTGTAAATCTCTGCGCAGATATCGATCCGGTCTTTCCCGGACTTTTTGATGGCGTTGGATACGGCGTGCCGGAGCCGCATGCTGATGTCCATGCTGCCCGGATTCGGCAGGGTTTCCGGTTCAAGAAAAGAGAAGAGGCTGGCTTGGTTAACGTCAATTTTTTTTCGACGGTTCATTTGTTTTTCCCCCAAAACATTGAATGTTTACCAAGATTAACGATATTTTTTAGGAGAGTGGTGACGCGCCATGGCTTTTCTGGTGCGGTCTGAATATGATGCGTTGTCTTTCGTTTTCCTTTGGATGCAACAAGTTCAGTAGCTATGAGTTTTTTTAAAACCTCAATCCCTTCTTCCTGCCAAAGTATCTTCTCGGAAATATTTAGATATTCTGAAATAGCTCTTTTGATATGGGGGACGTTAAGAGATGCTTGAGATCCGTTTTTGAGGATGAAGCTCTTTTGATTCAAAAATCGATTTAAGACCCACAGACTTATTCCTGTTTCCTTAGCAAGGCTTGTTTGACTTTGCCCTCTAACCTTCAAGAGGGTTTTGATTTCATCAGTGGATACGTAAAATATTTTTGCATCATTTGACATTGCAATCCCCCGCTTTTTATGTAAAATCAAACCAACTTTGAACGTACGTTTTGTTTATGCGGCCTTTTTTGGCCAGAGATCCTCAACCGCCATACCGAGAGATTCGGCAATGACCTGTCGAGCTAACTGTCCTTTTTCCTTTGCTCCTCTGCGACGGCCGGTAATGATCATCGATAGGAAGGGTTGTGTGACACCGGCCTTTTCGGCTAATTCGGCCTGGTTGATGCCGTTCATGATAAGCAGTCCACTGACATAGCGGCCGTTTTTTTTACTCGGCGGTGTTATTTTTATAGCGTTCATGGTGAAGATGAATAATTGAATATTCATCTTTTGTCAAGAATAATATGAATATTCATAAATGGTGAAAATATGACCGCATCAAATGAAATCGGGAAAAGAATAAAGGACTTACGAAAAGAATTAGGCATGACTCAGGAAAAATTCGGCAAAGAAATCTATCGAGACAAAAGTATTATTTCAAAAATTGAAAATGGTGAAGTTGAATTATCAACATCTATACGACAAGCTATTTGCAGGACTTTTGATGTCCGGGAAGAGTGGATATTGAGGGGGGTTGGCGAAAAAACGAAAGCATCCCATAATGCGGCTCTGGAGGAACTGACCGTTGAACTTGTAACTCGGAAAGTTCCTCATCCAGATCATGAATTCGTTTACATTCGTCAGGTCAACGGCAAAATCTCTGCCGGCGGCGGACTGATGCCGGACAATTCGGCGGATATTAAGGCTGCATTCCGGAGAGATTGGATAAAAAAGAGGGGAGGAAACCCCGACAAGATGTCTTTGATTAAGGTTTCTGGCGACAGTATGGTGCCGACGCTTCTGTCCGGAGACCTCGTTCTGGTAGATCACGGCCGCAATAGCATCGCTTCCCAGGGCGGGATCTACGCCATATCCATAGACAATGAGATCATGATCAAACGTGTCCAGCCGGTTTTCCCTGATGGAAAATTGCGTGTAATCAGCGACAATAAGCAGTATGATTCCTTCGAAATCGCAAAGGATAAGGTCCTGATCAACGGGAAAGTGATCTGGTTCGCCAGGGACATGGAGAGGTAAAGTTTGATCGGTATTGAAATCAGAGCACCATTATATCTCTGCTATAAAGACTGAATTGCCAATGTTGATTCAGAAATTTTTAATTACCACGGAGGGAATATGAAAAGATTCATGTTGTTGTTTGTAACAATAGCTTTCTTATCCGGTACCGCCATCGCACAGGCAGCAGAACCTATTCCTTTTAAAGAATTCATCTCAATAACTGAAAAAGTTCTTGATGCGTTAGATGAGATAGAAGTTGTTTTTTCAAATTCCAACTCAACGAAAATAGAAGTGAAGCAGGCATTTAAAAAATTAGACACGGAAATGCTGAAATACCGGCGTTATGTTAAGGACTGGCGTAAATCACCAGGAAAACAAGCGGATATTATAAAGGCTATTGCCACGGCTAATATCGATTATGAGATAACCGAACTAAAAGGTATTTATGATAAATCTCACGAAGAGGCAAAACTCGCAACACAGGAAGCCAGAGAATTATTTATGAGATATAAAAAACGCAGCAAGTAGTTCCCATTTTGTCGCTGACCGTGAATTTATGAAAAAGATTTTCCCGCTGTTCCGCCGTACTCGACTTCGACCGGATGAAGATAAACGGAAAATTGATATGGTACGGAAAGGAAATCTGAACACCATAATAACTTTGTTATAAAGACTAAATTGCCATTGTTGAGCTGGGAATCATAAAACATTAACGATTTTACTACTAACGAAGGGGGCAAAAATGGACTTTATTGACAAGATCCGCGAACTATCTGCACGCATTCCAAAGCAACTCGATAACATACAAACCGAAGAGGCTACCAAACACGCCTTGGTCATGCCGTTTATATCAGCACTTGGATATAACGTATTTGACCCGACAGAAGTAACTCCGGAACTATGCGCCGATGTGGGCGTCAAGAAAGGAGAAAAGGTTGACTATGCAATATTGCGCGATGGAAAGCCTGTTCTTCTATTCGAATGCAAACACCACGCTGCCGACCTCAGCAAGGTACACGCTTCGCAATTGTATAGATATTTCAGCGTCACAGAAGCCCGATTCAGCGTATTAACAAATGGCATCGTATATTGGTTCTATACCGACCTCGAAGCGCCAAACAAAATGGATGAAAAGCCTTTCTTTGAATTCAATCTGATCGAGATCAAAGAAAATGCCGTTGAAGAACTTAAGAAGTTCTCAAAATCTTCTTTCGACCTTGATTTTATTCTTACAACCGCCGCGGAACTGAAATATACGCGAGAAATAAAGCGACTGCTACTTGAACAAATGCACGAACCAACAGATGAATTTGTCCGCTTCTTCGCCTCCAAAGTTTATGGTGGAAGAATGACACAGGCTGTGCGAGATCAATTCATCCAACTTACAAAACAGGCCTTCAAACACTTATTAAACGACCAGATCAACGAGAGGTTGAAATCTGCGTTGGCCTCAGACACCGCTACAGGGGGGACGATGGCGGCAGAGACCCAACCGACAACCGCTTCTGTTTCCCCGGAAGCCTCTTCAGGAATTGAGACAAATGAAGAAGAATTGGAAGGTTACCATGTTGTGCGAGCCATTCTAAGAGAGGTCACGACCCCTAAGAGGGTGGTTATGCGCGATAAACAGAGTTACTGTGGCATTCTCCTGGACGACAACAACAGGAAGCCCCTTTGCCGCTTACATTTTAATAGCGCCCAGAAATACCTAAGTTTGTTTGACACCGAGAAGGAAGATAAATTTCCAATTGAAGGGATTGACGATCTATACAAATATGCGGAACGCCTTAAGGCCACAGTGACGAAGTATGACTCTAATAAAAATACTCCGAAACTAAGCGCTGAATAAGTCGTTACGGAGTTAGATAAGGGAGGCTATTATATGGCAAAACAATACAAAGAATTTTCAAAACAGGAACACTTGGAAACATCCACAGCGATTAATGCGATCTGTAAACAGCTTATAGATCTAAGTGAGAAGATCATTCCGGCTTACGGGGTATCCAGTACCGTTGGCAAAGAAATCCAAAAATTAGTGCTGTCACCAAACATAATGAGTGATCTCAAGTTAAAGTTAGAGAATGCCTATTTATGCGAGCATGGCGGCAAAGCGAATGAAAGTCCCTATTACGATGGACGCGGGTATGCTTGATCTACAGAGAAAAGGAGATTCTTGTGGCCTTACATGAAGAAATAGATAATCTTTTAAGCAAATTGACGGACAAACAGCGCAGGCTGTTTGCTCACAATATTGAGATGTGGAGAAAAACTGCTGCGCTTAATGGAAGGCCACAAAATTTCGATAGTTTCGAAGTAGATTCATCCGAGTTGATGCAGGGATGGAAGGCATTTATAGAAGACGTTTATGCAATTGAATTCGATTCCGAAATATCTTCTCATTGACAAGAGCTGTTTATTTTTGAATGAACGATGTTGGAGAGTAGAGGTATACCTTAAAGGAGATGACCAATGATCGAAACTGAAATATGGTATTATGTGAATAGCGAAACGCGAACGGTTAGATTTTCCAGGAAAGCAGTATTTTCAGGTGTTCCATTTATAGGGGCAATGTTAGAAATTCCAGGTGATAATCTTGAAGTTACAGCAGTGTCCTTTAAAGATGGAGGCGGAATAACGATCGTCGCCGGTGAAGACCCTATTGAGACACTTTGGAAGGACTCTAATCTTGACGATGAAATAGAGGAGATGACATCAGAAAGAGGCTGGATTATGCTAAGCAATGTCAAAAGAAGATCATAAGCTATCCTTCCAACAATTAAGGATTGCCTTACGACGAATATCAAAAACTATTTGATTTTATAAAAATAATTACTAAAATTAATTTGACTCGCAAAAAATCATTCTTTATAGTGGAGGTCAGACATGGCGGAAGATAATAAGGGATCTGGATCAACGGTACCCAAAAAAACAATCATCGTACCAAATAGACAACAGACGGGTGACTCCGTAGAACGCGTTCAAGGTGGTGTTATTTACGAAACGGCTGACACTTTACCACCCCCGCCACCGTTGTCGCCGGATTCCGATAAGAAATAAGGAGAGAATGTTATGGAGCCTCAGGATGTTTCGAGAAGATCACACGATCTTTTATTCGGAATTCGCAGATCTGTCCGATATCATAATCGACGCTGCCTTTTTTTCGATCGCTTGCACAGAATAACCGTATCGTTTTCCTTGGTTTTCGGCTCTGCAACTGTATCCGTTGCTCTTTCACAGGCTGGACGCCCCTGGGTATCCGTCTGCGCAGCCATGGTTGCCGTATTTGGGGCAATAGATCTTGTGTTTGATGCGCCGCAATTTGCACGCCTTCATAAAGATTTAGCGAGACGTTTCATTGCCCTGGAAAAGGAAATCGTTATCTTGCCGACACTCACAGAAGATGAGATCCGCCGTTTCACGGCCGACCGTCTCGAAATCGAAGCCGATGAGCCGCCAGTCCTTCGTATTCTCAATGTCGTTTGCCATAATGAGCTTATGCGGGCCATGGGATACCCGGATAATTCCTTGGCAAAGATTTCACCGTTAAAAAGATTTTTCTGCCACTTCTTTGACTTAAACGATGCGGCGATAAAGGGATCGGCATAACAAAATGGAGTATATAAGTGAAAATCGTCAAAGAATGATCGCGACGGTTTTTTTAATCAAAACTCATTTGATTGCAGGTCAAAATCTCCCTCCTGTAAACCATTCGTAAACCATCGTGTAAGTCAGTTATCGCAATTTTCCATAGTTAGTTATCTCACCCCTCCACAGGCCATAATACCATTGACAAGCAAGTCCGTTTTGCCTATAGTCAACCCATCGACAACTAACCTCTCGTTCATTAATCAATATTTGGCTTACGTCTAATCGATATGCGAATTGATTCAGATTTACTTCAACCTCAAGAGTATTTAATAAATCCAAGACAATAATGGGGTGCCTGCATGTTGCATCCCGAGTGATGCAGAAGGAAATAAA